>NZ_MCTY01000222.1:0-10207 GCF_002873635.1 Shewanella sp. 10N.286.52.B9 | reverse complement strand
TCCCGTTGTTGGCGTCAAGTCATTTTTAACGTTAATTTAAAATGCTTTTCAACCGGTTAATTATGAAGCTTTAAAAGCAGCTTAATTAACGCTAACACCTTGAGGCTATTGGCCTGTCGCCGTGTCAGTGGATGCGCATTATAGGCAAGTTAAGATTTAGCGCAAGGGCTTTTAGTGATAAAAAAGCAAAAAAAAGATCGCATGATGATCTTTTCATCAAATACGATCTTTTTTAATCAATTCAGGTGTGATTAGTCTATTAAGTAAGCAACCTTATATCACTATCGTTAGACTTTAATTGCAATTTATTGAAACTGTCGTAAAAACTCAACAGCGTTTTCATCATCCCAATCGACATAAGTACGCACATAAGCAACCAATTCACCTTCTTTATTTAGAATAAAGGTCGCTGGTATGGTGTCTAGTGGAAATACTTCTCGTAAATTCTGTCTTGGGTCGTAATAAGAAGTAAAAGCACCTAGACCAATAGAATCAAGGAAAGGGCTAACTTGCTTCTTGCCTTCTGCATCAATAGAGATTGGCATCAACACATATTCGTCTTTACTCAGTGTTTTCTCTAATCGATTTAATGCAGGTAGCTCTCTTACACACGGAGGACACCAGGTCGCCCACATATTAATGATAACAACTTTGCCTTTATGGGCTTCGAAATCAACTTCATTGCCTTCGGCATCATTAAAACCAATGTGTGCAATAGGAAACGGCTGCGCTAATACATTTATCTTATCAAGTGTTGATTGACTAACATGCTGTTGCTGTTTTTCCATTCCAGGATATGCATTAGCGGTAAAACTTACCGCTAATGCACCAAGCATGATCAATTTGATCATCTTGTTCATTTTTCATCTCGCTGTTGCTTGCTTGCTAATAAAGCGGCTAACTCGTCACGATCTGTGTCAGTTAACTCTTGCTCCACATTTGCTGCTTTACCACGTTGTTTACGAACAACAACCAATGCAATGTAAAGTGCAATAAGCATTAGTACAAATGGGCCAATCCATAGAATGTAGGTCTTAGGATCTAATCTTGGCTTATATAGTACAAAGTCACCGTAACGACTTGTCATAAAATCTACTATTTGATCATCACTCTTTCCTTCGTCAACCATGGTGTAGACTTCAAGACGGAGGTCTTGGGCTACTGGCGAATTAGAATCGATCAAGTTCTGATTTTGACACTGTGGGCAACGTAAAGAGTGCGCTAAGTTCAACGCACGCTTTTGGTTATCGGTAGATTTAAATTCATAAGTATCTACTGGCGTTGCCATCACATTAAAAGCTAAAACTAAACTTGTCATCAAGCCAACAAGTATTTTCAATGTTTTCATTATTAAACTCCGTCTTGTTTAGCTTCAGCTTGTAACTGTTGGATCATTGGGTAGAGTGTTTCACTCCAGACATTACTATCAACTGGCCCCGCGTAGCGGAAACGGATTATACCGTTATGGTCAACAATGAAACTTTCTGGTGCTCCATATACCCCAAGGTCTAAACCTAAACGTCCATCTTTATCAAAAATGTTAAGCGTGTAGGGATCGCCTTCACGACTTAACTCACGTATTGCTGGCGCACGCTCATCTCGATAATTAACACCATAAATAGGTAAAATATTTTTACGCGCAAGCATCATTAAAAAAGGATGTTCGTATTTACATGCCGGGCACCATGTAGCCCAAACATTGATCATCGACACTTCACCCTTTAAATCAGCTTGCGTTAACATTTCACCCGGCGTTTCAAGGCGTTCAAGTTGGAAAGCCGGTACCGGCTTTCCTTCTAGTGCTGAATCCAGCTTTTGTGGATTTAAGAATAACCCCTGATAAAGAAAAACTCCCATCCCCAAAAACAATACCAATGGTATAAACAGCACCAACTTTTTCATACTTTCTCCGATATATTAAGCAGTGGCTAATTTTGCTTGTTCTGCTTCTTCTTTAGCAGTTTTAGCTTCTTTAACGCGGTAACGCTTGTCTGATGCAGCTAAGAAACCGCCGACCATCATAAAGATTGAACCAAACCAAATCCAACGAACAAACGGTTTATAGTTAAGACGTACAGCAAATTGAGTCATGCTCAATGGATCACCCATAGTCACATATAGATCACGGAACAAGCCCCAATCAATACCTGCTTCAGTCATATCCATCGTACGTACATTGTATTGACGACGATCAGGTCTTAACAATGTAACAAATTCGTCATCGTAATAAACTTCAATCTGACCTTGTTGCGCGGTGTAGTTAGGACCAACCACGTTTTTGGTTTCAATATAGTTGAAGGTATAACCCGCTAACTCTTCACTGAGACCAGGGCCCATACGAACACTTTTCTCAATCGAGTAGTTAGACACCATAGTGGCACCAACAATTGATACGGCAATACCTAAATGGGCAATAATCATCCCCATTTCACTACGGCCTATCTTGTTAAGGGTGAACTTACCTTCTTTGTCAGTTACTAGGTTATATGCCGCTCTGAAGGTTGCTAGTGCTACCCATGTCGCAGCAGCAATACCGAATGCAACCCAAAGGTTCATTTCGTTACCAGCGATAAATGGTGTTGCCAAACCAACAATTGCAGCCACAATCGCAGGGATCATAAGTTGGCGTTTAATCTCACCCGCTTTAGATTTTTTCCAGCGAATGATTGGGCCAATTCCCATGAAGCCAAACAGTACAAGTACAATTGGTACAAATACAGCGTTGAAATATGGAGGTCCTACAGAGATTTTGCCCATACCTAATGCATCAATTAGCAATGGATATAGCGTACCAAGTAGTACAGTACCTGCTGCAACAGTTAATAACACATTACATACAAGTAAGAAGGTCTCTTTAGATTTGAGTTCAAACCTTGCAGGACTGCTCATTTGACTTGCTCTTAACGCAAACAAGGTCAAGGAGCCACCAACTGCGAGGCCAAGCAAGAGCAGAATAAACATACCACGGCTAGGATCGGCTGCAAATGAATGCACTGATGTTAAAACACCTGAACGAACAATAAAGGTACCTAGCAAGCTTAATGAGAAAGCGAATATTGACAGTAATACGGTCCAGTTACGGAATGCGCCACGTTTTTCAGTCACAATAAGTGAATGCACTAACGCTGTACCGATTAACCAAGGCATGAACGATGCGTTTTCAACTGGATCCCAGAACCACCATCCGCCCCAGCCAAGTTCGTAGTATGCCCACCAAGAGCCTAACGAGATACCGCCTGTTAGGAATACCCAAGCTGCCAGTGTCCAAGGACGTGACCAACGAGCCCAAGCAGAATCTAGACGACCACTCATAAGCGCAGCAATAGCAAATGCAAAGCTAACTGAGAAACCAACATACCCCAAGTACAACATTGGTGGATGGAAGATTAAGCCCACATCTTGCAACATTGGGTTTAAATCTCGACCTTCCATCGGTATTGGGAAAATACGCTCAAATGGGCTTGAAGTGATTAGCATGAATAAAGAGAAGCCAACAATGATCATTGCTAATACCGCAAGAACACGTGCGATAAAGACTTCTTCCATACCTTTACTGAACAATGCAACTGATGCAGCCCAGACAGATATAGAGAATACCCAGAATAGAAGTGACCCTTCATGGCCACCCCACACTGCTGCAATCTTAAAGAAGATTGGCAATTGTGAGTTTGAATGATGTGCGACATAAGCCACAGAGAAGTCATCAACGGCAAAACTATAGCCTAGGCTGATAACTGAAAGAGCGATGAAAAAGAACATACCGTAACAAATCGGCCAAGCATATCTTACGAGATACTGGTCCTTACGGGCTGCACCAATTAACGGCACGGTCATTAATAGCATGGCAAATGCCACACCTATAATGAGCGAGAAGTGTCCAAGTTCTGGGATCATGGGTATTCCTCAGTGTGATAAAAGTTGGTCCGAACCTAATCAAACCAACGCATAACTAACATAATGCTATATATCAGCTACATTAACATTAGCTAATACGAATTTTGTTATATTTTAGTATTTGCTGTTGTTTATGTCTGCCTATTTCATGCAAAACTGGGTCACTAGTCTCATTCTCAAAAAAATAGAGATTAAAAACACACAGTTATAACAGCTAAGCCTATGACTAAAAAAGTTCATTTAAGTTTCGTTTGATTTCAAAGGTGGTTATTTATTTGTGAACCAGTGCCCAACTATAAGGATTCTGACTAAGTAAAATCGTATATTACTGTTCAATGAATCATCTTTACGTATAATCTAGCACTCAAGTTAGGCGGCAGTTCCGCTTTATTTTTTCAGCAACCTAAAAGTGAATATTGAAACAATGACCACATTTTGGATATTTATTGCGCTTGTCGTACTCATCAGCTTAATGCTGATTTGGATCCCTCATTTTCGTCAGCAAAAAATGCTATCTGCTGAAGAATCAGGCGTACGTAAGCAAACTAACCTTGAACTCTTCAACGAGCGCGCAGGCATTTTAGCTAAAGAACTTGAAGAAGGCTTGCTTGATCAAACAGAGTTTGACGCGCTTAAAAAAGAACTAGAAATTGGCCTTCTGCAAGATATGAAGATTGCTGGTGACGATTCTTTAGATACGAAATTAAAAGCAAAAGGGATCTTATGGCCATCAATTATGACCGTTGGTGTCTTGGCTGTTTCAGGTTACTTTTACTCAACCCTTGGTGCATACCAGGAGTTAGCTACCCCGCCACAAGCTGAAGCTTCGCCACATCAAGGTATGAGCAATGAGCAGATTATGGCTCAACGTGTACAAATGATGGAGCAGCAAGTTCAAGCTGAGCCAGAAAACAGCCAAGCTTGGTTTAGCTTAGGTCATGCTTATATTTCAGCAAACCAGTTTGATCATGCTGTTGCCTCTTTTGATAAAGTGATGGAATTAGTTGGCACAGCTTCTGAATTATTAGGCCCTAAAGCGACGGCACTGTATTACAAAAATGGTCAGCAAATGAATCCTCAGATTCAAGCGCTTGTTGATCAATCTTTAGCTTTAGATCCAAACGACCCTTCTACATTGTTGCTTGTCGGTATGGATGCGTTTTTCACTGCTGACTATCAAAGCGCAATCACAGCGTGGCAATCTATTTTAGATAGCGATCGTAAAGATGTGGATCGCACTGCACTTATGAATGCTATTGAATCTGCCCAAATGCGTATTCAAGCTGAAACGGGAGTGATGCCAAACGATAGTACTCATAACCCAATGGCAGCAGCTACAGCCGAAGCAGGTATTAAAACTGTAGATGTCGCGATATCAATTGCTCCAGAGTTAGCCGATCAAGTTAGCTCTTCAGATATGGTATTTATCTTCGCCCGTTCAACTCAAGGCCCTAAGGTACCTTTAGCTGCGACCAAAATAAGTGCCAACAGTTTACCTGTAACGGTGACACTTGATGACACTACTTCAATGGGTGGCGATGTAAAACTAAGCAGTGCTACAAATGTAGAAATTATCGCAGTGCTATCAAAACATGGCAGTGTGAAGGCGCAACCTGGTGATTTAAAAGGTATCGTTGCATCTGTTGCTGTGGGTAAAGAAGCTAAACTATTACTTGATACAGTGGTTCAATAATCCACTATCAATAAATAGACATAAAAAAACCGGCTCTTAAGCCGGTTTTTTTTATTGAGCAACCTAAAATTACTTAGACATAAACTCAATAGCGTTTTTGTAATCTTCATCAGTACAATCAGTACACATTCCACCTGGTGGCATTGCATTTAAACCTGTTTTGACTGTTGCAACTAATGCATCAAGACCTTTAGCTAAACGTGGTTCCCAAGCTGCAGCGTCGTGAGTCTTTGGTGCACCAGCAACTCCCATGCTGTGACATACTGTACACGCTTTGTTATAAACCGCTTCGCCATCTTGGGCAAAAACGTTTGAAGACAAAGTCAACGCGGCAACTGCAGTCATTGCTAATAATTTTTTCATGTTCATCGTTCCTAAATGCAAATAAATTAACAGCTCAACGCCACCTTTTAATGAAGGCAGACTTATAAATCGTCATCAGATTACTACAAACTTCAATAAAACTCACCTTTTTGTGACAAGAATCTCACCTTAGCGTCCAAATGAAGACAATAAGCTAAGATAAAGTAATATATTAGAGAATCATGAAAAAGTTCACATAAGATGTATTTTATTGGAACCACTTCAAATACCTAGCACATAGATGAGCTGAATGCTAAACCGCTAATTGTGTTTATGTTAATATAAAATTATATTCATCTTTAACAGTGATAATGAGGGCTAAGTGACAGAAAACATTCAACGGCCGACCTTAATAAGAGCGAATGAGTTAACCTGCATTCGCGAAGATCGCATTCTGTTTGACGAATTGAGTTTTGAAATTAACGCTGGAGATATTGTCCAAATTGAAGGCCCAAACGGTGCCGGAAAAACCAGTTTACTACGCATAATAGCCGGACTTTCAAGGCCATACGCTGGTGAAGTCGAATATATCGATACCGATATCACACAATGCCGTGATGAATTTAATGAAGATTTACTTTACCTAGGTCACTTAGCAGGTGTTAAAAGTGAGTTAACAGCAAAAGAAAATCTTAACTTCAATTTAAGGTTAAGTGGTTATGATGACTTTGATAGTTACGATATATTAGCCAAAGTTAACTTAGGCGGTTTTGAAGAAGCCCTAGCAGGACATTTATCTGCAGGTCAGCATCGTCGCACCGCATTAGCAAGACTGTGGCATACCAACAGTCGTATTTGGATTTTAGATGAGCCATTTACCGCCATTGATAAAAAAGGTGTTGAAGAACTAGAGCAATTATTTATTCAGCACACTAAAAATGGGGGTTGCGTGATTATGACAACTCACCAAGATATGGGCATCATTACTGATGATGTGCTTCGTAAGGTAAAACTAGACTATCGTTTCGTATAAGGTACAACAATGAAAAGAGGCATAAGTTACACCCAAGCATTTATGACATTGTTGCATCGGGATCTAAAAATCGCCATTCGACATCGTGGTGATATTTTTAACCCGTTATTATTCTTTGTACTGGTAGTGACATTGTTTCCGCTAGGCATTGGACCTGAACCACAAGTATTATCACGTGTGGCACCAGGCATTATTTGGGTCGCAGCCCTACTAGCATCGATGCTGTCATTAGAGCGTTTATTTAAAGCCGATTTTAGTGATGGCAGCTTAGAGCAAATGTTGCTCAGCCCACAGCCATTATCAATATTGGTATTGTCAAAGGTATTGGCACACTGGATTTTAACCGGTGTACCATTAATATTAGTGGCACCTTTACTTGCAGTACTGCTGCATTTAGATAGCAATAGCTATGGCGCGCTAATCTCGACACTAGCAGTAGGAACACCTGTGTTGTCCCTTCTTGGCGCTATTGGTGTTGCATTAACTGTTGGATTACGCAAAGGCGGTGTACTACTAAGCTTGCTAATTTTACCGCTATATATACCTGTTCTCATCTTCGCTACCAGTGCGATTGATGCGGCTGGAATGAATTTACCCTACACAGGTCAACTTGCTATTATTGGTGCAATGTTGGTCGGTTCATTAGTTATGGCACCATTTGCAATTGGTGCTTCATTAAGAGTGAGTACAAACTAAATGTGGAAATGGCTACATTCATACGCTGATCCTGAGCGTGCATACAAACTAGCATCAACCCTTTTACCTTGGTTTGCATTTTCGGCCATCTTATTTATAAGTGTCGGAACCATCTGGGGAATGCTCTTTGCCCCAATGGATTACCAACAAGGCGAAAGTTTCAGAATTATTTATATCCATGTACCAGCAGCCTCAATGTCTATGGCCGCGTATATGGCTATGGCATCCGCTTCATTTGTCGGGCTTGTATGGCAGATTAAAGCAGCCGATTGGGTTGCTGCCTCAATTGCACCAATAGGCGCTGTAATCACTTTTATCGCCTTATTAACTGGTGCTGCATGGGGCAAACCTATGTGGGGCACATGGTGGGTATGGGATGCACGCTTAACATCAGAACTGGTGCTATTATTCTTATACCTAGGTGTAATATCTCTTTACGCTTCATTTGAAGATAAAGTACTTGCAGCTCGTGCAGCGGGCATTTTAGCAATAGTTGGTGTAATTAATATTCCAATTATTAAATACTCAGTTGATTGGTGGAGCAGCTTACATCAACCTGCGACAATTAAAATCACTGAAAAGTCATCAATGCCAATGGAAATGTTAGCACCGTTACTTATCAATATCGTCGGTTTTGGATTAATGATTGGTGCAATCACTTTGCTACGCTACAAAGCTGAGATTTTAGCTAGAAATGGAATGCGTCCTTGGGTTAGAGAATTAGCAAAAGCGGAGGCATCGAAATGATACAGTTCGAATCATTTTCTGAATTTTTAAATATGGGCGGTTATGCATTCTATGTATGGTTGTCATACGGTGTTACCTTCGGAAGCTTAGGGACGTTACTATTCTTGAGCCTTCGTCAAAAAAGATCCGTCTTACTCGAAATATCTAAAAAGATGGAACGAGAAGACCGCCTTAAAGAAACTAGGAGTAGCAGATAGTGAATTCAAGACGCAAAAAGAGATTAACACTGGCAGTCGCATTAATTGCAGGTGTTGCCGGTATCGCATCATTACTAATATATGCGCTAAATTCAAACTTAAACTTATTCTATACTCCGTATGAAATTGTAAACGGTAAACCAGATACAGGTGACAAGCCTGAAGTTGGTCAACGTATACGTGTAGGTGGTATGGTGACCTTAGGCTCAATGGTACGTGATCCTGATAGTTTACATGTTGAATTTGCCATTCATGATATTCTTGGTGGCGAAATCATCGTAACATTTGATGACTTGTTGCCTGATCTATTCCGTGAAGGACAAGGTATTGTTGCACAAGGTGTATTAACAGAGCCTGGCGTATTACAAGCAACTGAAGTACTTGCAAAGCATGATGAAAATTACATGCCTCCAGAAGTTGCTGAAGCCATGGGCCAAAGCCATGAAAAATTAGATTACTCTGAGCAAACTCAATCCGAAGGTTATAAATACAACTAATCCAAGATTAAGTAGCGACCATACGAAATTTAAGCTTCATCCGTAAGCTAATCACCATGTAAAGCACTGACCATAATTGGTCGGTGCTTTTTTATTTGGCTTGCGTAATTAAAGTATAGGAAGTCAACTATGAGTTTAAGTTTACTGTTGCCCTCAAACAACCAAGACTTAATGTTTAACCAAAAAGTTGTGATAATCAATCCCTCTGCATTAGCCGCAATTCCCCCCCAAAAAACTATAAAGTGCTAATTACCCGGAAAATGATAACCCTAGCCTCTGCGCACATTTAAACGGACTTATATTAACAAAGTACACTAAACCCTATATTAATCGTAATAAGCTGACTGGAAGCTTTTAAATAGCTCTCAAGCGATTATATTTCTAATACCTACAGCGCATGAATAGCTAACTTACCTATTAGCACCCCACAAAACCCTTCTTTAAAAAAATCCCTTAAACAAAACTATATTCTGCATTGGAGCAAACACCAATGCCAAACCAGGCTGCAATTGATATAGTTGACTTGAATACCTTTTTTAGCAGCTAATAAAAAGAAGTGTTATTTCACTGCTTAATAAAATCTAGAATGAATCAAAATAAATCTTAAAATTAGCAACTAGGGTTTAAATAACAGGTAAATCACTTTCGTTGTCCACTAGATTCTGAGCCTAACAAGCCGGGACACTTGGTGATAAAGACTTAGGTGGACTCGTTTAACATGTGCTACTTGAAAAAGATAACTGGTTTTAAGCACACGTTTAGTGGCTTTATAAACAAAGACGCAGAACCCTTTAACGCTGCCAACTAACTTAAACAGTTAACCTTTCATGGCTAGTAAACCAACTTATGTCACCAAAAAATGACACAACTAAATGGCTACAGTCAAAACTGATTACAGCAATGCAAATGACAATTTAGCTATTACAGAAAGCTTCGTAAACAACTTTCAAAGCAGTTTAACTGACTTGGGTTCAGATGATTAACAATTACAACTGGGTAGTTTGCGAGTAAATCTAAGCTAATTACGAGAAGCTAATTACGAGAAGCTAATTATTCATTTTCTTGTGGATTTACGAGTCTTCAGTCAGCAGCGAACTATTTTAAATTAATGGAAGCTCTATGCTGCTAGCCAGGTAAGCCAGGTAAG
>NZ_MCTY01000221.1:0-39518 GCF_002873635.1 Shewanella sp. 10N.286.52.B9 | reverse complement strand
ATTTCATACTTTATGAAGATATAGAATGAGCTAACGATGCCTTTTTAGCTACTTTATTTTTTAAGTAAAATGCTCTCAAATGATCGTAACTTAAGTTGAAAACAAATGCATAAATGGTAATAAAAATGGTAACCCCTAAATCAAGAATAAAAGCATCCCATAAGCTGATCTTGAGGATATAAGCCATCACTGGAATCGTGAAGAATAATAACCCAGCTTCAAACAAACCAACATGAATAATACGTGTTGAAAAGGTTCTTTTTTCTTTTTCACCCTTAACTATTCGGTCAAATGCCATATTAAAAATATAGTTCCAAACCATGGCAATTGAAGCGATTGTTATCATAGTTCCTGATAATGAACTAACCTCATGATCTGTAAATAAAGCCAATCCTGCAATTGACATTGATACTGCTAAAACTTCAAACAAAACCGAGTGAAAAACCCTTTCTAATGTCCCCATAACTATCGCTCCAACAAGCATTACTGAATTAAACAAGTCGCTATTATGACTTTTAAAACCGCTAAACAAAGTTAACAGCCATCAGCTTTCGTGATACCGTGTGGTAATTAATTTATTCGTGGTCAGATTATGTATAGTTTTGAGCAATTAAAAGTCTTTGTGACTGTGTGTGAAACGGGTTCCTTTTCCGCGGCCGCGCGAAAATTAAAAAGAGCACAATCTGGCGTAAGTCAGGCTATTGCTAACCTGGAAATATCGGTTAACCAAGAGTTGTTTAACCGTGAAAAAAACATCCCTGTATTAACGGCAAACGGTGCAGCTTTACTACCTGTAGCCCAATCAATATTGCATCAACAGCAGTATTTTGATCAAAAAGTGGAGTCCTTGACGAACAAGGATGAACACGAGTTAGTGATAGCGATAGATGAAAGTCTTGTTGACCGTAAACTGTTATCCGTTTTAGCCTCATTGGCCGACAAATTCCCTATTACAAATGTCGAAATTATCACTGCCTCTTCATTTGATATAGAAGAATGGATTCGAATAGGGAAAGTGCAAGTAGGTATCATATATGCTGATGGTGAACTAAAAGTTGATATGGATTTTTTCCTGTTGGGTCAAGCGAGGTTTTTTACCATTTCATCAAAAGATCACCACTTGGCTAATCTTGATATTGTTCAAGGAGCCGATTTAAAGCGCTATCGTCAATGTGTGCATCGTAGTTTTAAACAAAATGAACTGTGGTTTAGTTATGGTATTAGCTCAATGCTTTGGTATGCCAATACACACCAAACATTAATTGAACTAGTGCAGCAAGGCGTTGGTTGGGCAAATGTGCCAGCATTATTAGTTAAACAAATTCAATCAGATGATATTGTTTGTTTACCAGTAGCACATGAATACAAAGGCTGGATAACGCCTGTTGGTTGCTTAGTTTCTCGGCAACATCAATCAGGGCCAGTACTAAGCAGTTTAATTGCTTTATTGCAGCAACTTAGTTTTGAGGATGCTCATTGGGAAATGGCTGATTAGCCTTGTAAAACACATAACCCGCAAAACCTACTTTGCGGGTTATATGAATAAGGTCTCAAAGTTTAGAAAACAAAATCTTTGCTATCTAATGCCATCATCGAATCTACACCGTTCTGAATACAGGCGGCATGACCTTTAGCTCTTGGCAACATACATTGGATAAAGAACTGTGCGGTTTTTATTTTCGCTTGGTAAAATGCTTTTTCAGATGTATCAGCCTTTAACTTTTCTTGAGCCACTTTTGCCATTCTTGCCCAGAAAAAGGCTAATGTAACGTAGCCAGCAAACATCAAGTAATCTACTGAAGCCCCGCCTATTTCATCAGGGTTCTTTGTTGCTTTAGCACCAATAGTAACAGTAAGTTCATGCCACTCTTTAGCGTATGCCATGATGGGTTGGATAAACTCAGCCATAGCTTGATCGTCCATATTTTGTTGGCAAAATAGCGTCACATCTTTTGAAAATGGTTTTAATATTTCACCTTGGGTACCTATTATTTTTCGCGCTAATAAATCCAGTGCTTGAATACCGGTTGTACCTTCATATAAACAGCAAATTTTAGTGTCTCGCATGAGTTGCTCCATGCCCCACTCTTTTATAAATCCATGACCACCAAATATTTGTACTCCATGACTGGTCGCTTCAAAACCAAGTTCAGACAAAAATGCTTTTGCAATTGGGGTTAATAAAGCCAATTTAGTTTCAGTTTCAGCTTTTACTGCTTCATTTTTTTCTGCATGGACAATATCAACTAGTTGGGCTAAATAAGATAATAAAGCGCGACCACCTTCAGCAATTGATTTTTGAGTTAATAGCATTCTTCGTACATCTGGATGCACAATAATAGGATCAGCTGGTCCTTGTGGATTTTTCACTCCGCTAATTGATCGCATTTGTAGACGGTCTTTGGCATAGGCTAAAGCACCTTGAAATGAAGCTTCTGCAGCAGCAACCCCTTCGCTTGCAACACCTATTCTGGCTGCATTCATAAAGGTAAACATGCACTTAAGGCCACGGTTTGGTTCGCCAATTAAGTGGCCAGTAGCAGCATCGAAATTAATCACGCAGGTGGCATTACCATTGATACCCATTTTATGTTCGATAGAACCGCAGCTCACGCCATTACGATCTGAAATACTGCCATCTTCGTTTACATTAAACTTAGGTACGATAAATAACGAAATGCCCTTATTACCTTCTGGTGCGCCAGGTATACGCGCAATAACAATATGAACAATATTATCTGATAAATCATGTTCACCTGCAGAGATAAAGATTTTTGTCCCTGACAACGAATAGGTTCCATCTTCGTTAAGCTCAGCTTTGGTGCGCAACATGCCTAAATCAGTGCCACAATGTGGTTCAGTTAAGCACATGGTGCCAGTCCATGTTCCTTCAACAAGTTTTGGCATAAACTGCTGCTTTTGGGTTTCACTGCCGTGGGCTTCAATCGTCGCCAAAGCGCCATGACTTAAGCCTGGATACATGGCAAAACTATGATTCGCACTAGAAAACATCTCGGCAATGTTCATATTTAATGAGTGCGGTAAGCCTTGCCCACCAAATTCAGGTGATTGCGATAACGTTGGCCATCCACCTTCTACATACTGTTTATAGGCATCTTTAAAGCCATCAGGAGTTGTGACGTTTCCGTCAGTCCAAGTACAACCTTGTTGGTCGCCAATTTGGTTTAATGGTGCCACGACTTGTTCAGTTAATTTAGCCGCCTCAGCAATGATGGCATCAATCATATCTATACTTGCATCTTCATAACCAAGACCTTGGTAATGGCTTTCACAGCCAAGTAACTCTTGCATCACAAATTTAAAATCGCGTATGGGCGCTTTGTAGTCAGGCATTGTCATTCTCCAAATAATTATTTTATTTAAGGTGGTAACTGACTATTTGGATGATAATTCACACAAATAACATTTCCGAATATTCGATGCTAAGTTAACTAAAGCTATTATCCAAATGCATAATACTTATGACGATCTATTAGTAAAAATAATATGGTATTGATTTATGCTATTTAGTTAATCGAGACAGTGGGTATTTGTTCCTCAATGTAATTCCCATACCTTATACATAGACTGAGCCCTGCCTGTATTCCTTACATGAATAGTAATCTATTAAAACAATTGATTGGTTAAATACAGAAACTCCACATAGCATGATTTAGCGTTTAAACGTTCATAAAAGTGGTAGTTAGTTATATTCAGAAGCTTAGGTTAGCTTCTAATTTATTCCCTTGCAGTTATTGAATAACGCAAATAAAAACTAGATGTTTACAGGTTATTAATAGAGCACTTAAGTGCCACAAATAACTTAAGTAAATCAGTTTGTTGACAAGGTTACTTAATAACTATTAGTCATTATTGGGGATAAATATGAATGTAAAAAAATTACAAATCTTTAAGCACTCTTTAACAGCATTAGCAGTTTGTGGGGTACTTAATTCATCGGCTATTGCTGAAGAAGTAAACACCAACTCAGAAGAAAAAGATGATATCGAAGTCATCTATGTCACAGCCTCTAAACGTGTTAAAAGCCTGCAAGAGTCACCAGTGGCGGTAACCGTAGTGGACGGCGCTGCAATTAAACAGTCAAATACGCTTGATATGAACGATCTACAAACATTGGTGCCCACTTTACGGGTTACGCCATTACAGCGCTCTACCAATACTAACTTCTCAATTCGTGGATTTGGTAATGGCACCAATAATACCGGGATTGAGCCATCGGTTGGTGTGTTCATTGATGGTGTCTACCGCTCCCGCGCAGCGGCGCAAATAGGTGACTTACCGAGAGTTCAACAAATAGAAGTGCTCAGTGGCCCCCAAAGTACCTTATTTGGTAAAAATGCATCTGCTGGTGTGATCAGCGTAACCACCATGGAACCTTCATATGATTTAGAAGGCATGATTGAATTAGGCTATGGCAATTACAATCAGCAAATAGTTAAAGGCTATATAACTAACGGGATCTCTGATACGTTTGCCGTGAGTTTATCGGGCGGTTATAACGCTCGCGATGGTTATGCTGAAAGTATTGTTGGTCTGTCAGATGTTAATGACCGCGACCGTTGGAACATTAGAGGGCAAGCTTTATATGAACCCACTGAAGATGTTAAATTTCGCTTAATAGCCGACTATAGTGAAATTCAAGAGGCCTGCTGCGCTGTTGAAGATTCAATTAATGGACCTACTACTGCTGCCGTTCGCGCATTAGGTGGCATTGTTATCGACGAAAATGATTCATTTTCTTATCAATCTGCACTTAATTCAAATCCTGACAATAATGTCGAAGATGGCGGTGCCTCACTACAAATTGACGTTGATTTTGATGGTTTTGCATTAACGTCAATCAGTGCTTATCGCAGTAATGATTCAGGATTTAAGAATGATGTTGATTACACGTCTTTAGATATTCTCACTGAAGGTGGTCACACTGAAATAGAAACCGTCACTCAAGAGTTGCGCTTAACTTCAACAGGCGAGCGAGACTTTGAATGGATGGTCGGTGCCTATCTGTTCCATGAAGAAGTGATTACTGGCGATACTTTATATTACGGTAATGATATTCGAAACTACTTTGATGTATTAACCGCTGCAGGCGGTGCCCCAGGGTTATTAGCAGGTGTTGAAGGAGTATATGGTCTTGAACCAGGAACATTTTTTTCAAACACCTCAGCCGTTAACTCAGAGTTTGAACAAAAAAATGATGCCTATTCTCTGTTCGCAAGCTTTGATTACCATATCACTGAACAGCTAACGGCTATTTTTGGTGTCAGTTATATTAATGACCAAAAAGACATCACCATAGAACAAACTAATACTGATGTATTTTCTGCAATTGATTTAGATAATGATCTTACCTTGTTTGGTGTGCCCATTGGTTCGATCCCCCAACTAGCTCCTGCAGTTCCAGTATTGAAAGGCTTACAATTTTTACCGCCAATGATGGAATTACCTAACGTGGTAGAAAACCATAAAACAGATGACAGCAAAACCACCTGGTCATTTCGCCTAGCCTACGAAATCAACAATAACGTCAATATATTTGCCACAGCTGCAACAGGCTTTAAAGCGACGTCATGGAATTTGTCCCGTTATAGTAGCCCTTTTGCATCAGATCAAGAGGCATTAGAAACTGCCGGTATTTCACAACCTAACCAAGCTTATGGCGGACGTTATGCCTCTCCTGAAGAAGCTACCGTTTACGAGCTTGGTATTAAAACACGTTTTGAAAATGGCGCTTTTAATGCCACATTTTTTGATCAAACTATTGAAGGATTTCAATCATCTATCTTTATCGGTACTGGATTTGTGCTAGCTAATGCAGGTAAGCAAAGTACTCAAGGGATTGAATTTGACTCCAAATATAATTTAAACAGTGATTGGTCAATCACCTTTGCTGGGACTTACCTTGACCCTGTTTATGATTCCTTTGTTGGCGCATCAGGTCTAGACGGGCCTGTGGATTTATCCGGTGAAAAACCAGCTGGTATCTCTGATTTAAGCCTGACAGCAGGACTTGCTTATAATTATGAAATCGGTGAGGACATATATGGCTACGCTAGAGTTGATTACTTATATGAAAGTGACACTAAATTAGCTGAAAACGTGCCTGATTCATTAACTCGCGAAGTTAATACCGTTAATGCCAGCACCGGATTAGCCTTTGGCAATGGTATCAATCTACAGCTTTGGGTACGTAATTTAACCAACGACGAATACTTATTGTCAGCATTCCCGCCTCCGATTCAAGCAGGTAGTTTTAATGGCTACCCAAATCAACCTCGTACTTTCGGTGCTAACATTTCCTATGAGTTTTAGTTAAGAGAAAGCCAATAGTGACAATGACTTACATTGTCGCTGTTGGCTTTAACCTTTAACGCAATTAATAACACTCTACATTTTTATACTAAGTAAAGAGTAAGCAAATGCCTATTGAAACAATTTTAAAACAACGCTATTCAGCACGTGCGTTTTTGAATAAGCCTGTACCACAAGAAACCTTAAAACACATTTTTGAAACGGTGCAATTATCCCCTTCCAATTGTAATGTTCAACCTTGGCAAGCCTGTGTGGTGTCGGGAAAAACAAAACACAAATTACAACATCAATTCATGGAATTATTAATGAGCGGCGCCAAGCCAAACCCAGACTTTAACTGGACGGCACAATACAGTGGCGTACACCGCGAGCGTCAGTTTGGATCAGCAAATGCGCTTTACACCGAATTAGGCATAGCCAGAGAAGATAAGAAAGCGCGTCAAATGGCAATGCTGCGTAACTGGCAATTCTTTGATGCTCCCCATGCGGTATTTTTTACCATGGATAAATATTTAGACATTATGGGTGCAGTAGATTTAGGTATTTACGCGCAAACACTTTCATTAGTTCTTGCTCAGCATGGCATATCAAATTGTATGCAAGGTGCCTTAGGTCAATTTCCTGATCCTGTGCGAGAAGCATTAAACCTACCTGAGGAACGCGGCATCTTATTTGGCATGTCTTTTGGCTTTGCTGATGACACTAATCCTGTAAATAAAACCAGAACAGACAGAGAGTTAATCGATAATGCAGTCAGTTTTTTCGAATAAATGCCTTTTTATATATGACATTAAAAGAGAATCAACATGCAGTTGGAGCATAAGTTTGCGTTAATAGATCAGACCAACATTCACTATGTTGAATCGAATCTTGTATCAGGCACAGAAGCAAAGCCAACGATCATTTTCCTTCATGGTTTTCCTGAATATTGGGGCGTTTGGCGTAAGCAATTAAGTTATTTCGCTGAAAATTATCGGGTTATAGCGCCTGATTTACCTGGGTACAACTTAAGTGATAAACCTACTGAAGTTGATTTTTACTCTGTCCCCAATTTAATCGCTTTCTTTTCAAAGTTTATTAAACACATTAGCCCAAATAGCGCAGTGATTTTAGTTGCCCATGATTGGGGCGGCGCCATCGCTTGGCCCCTTGCAGCCTTTCATCCACAACTAATATGTAAACTGATTATTTTGAATGCCGCGCATCCAAGTACCTTCACCCGAGAAATGGTTAACAACCCACTACAACGCCAAAAGAGTACCTATATTCATGACTTAATTAGTCAAAATGCAGAGCATTTATTACAGCAAAATAACTATCAATACCTAGCTGAGAACATCATGGTAAGTGCTTATAAAAGTACATTTAGTAATAAAACCAAAGCTGAGTACCGTCAGGTTTGGAGTCAACAAGGCGGCATTAATGGCATGCTGCAATATTACCGTGCAATGCCGCAATTAGCGGCAAAAGAAAACACTAATCATTCAGCGCTAAAACAACAAAATAACTGCTCGTCAAAAAGTGAAGACTCGGGTCAATTGAGTCCAATTAAAGACATCGCGACAATAAAAATACCCAATATACGTATTAACC
Source organism: Shewanella sp. 10N.286.52.B9 (assembly GCF_002873635.1). Classification (NCBI taxonomy): domain Bacteria; kingdom Pseudomonadati; phylum Pseudomonadota; class Gammaproteobacteria; order Alteromonadales; family Shewanellaceae; genus Shewanella; species Shewanella sp. 10N.286.52.B9. Next base: position 31,592 of record NZ_MCTY01000221.1, on the reverse strand, counting down.
TTCCAACGCTTATTTTATGGGGTGAACGAGACCAAGCCTTTGTTAATGAGAATCTTACCGATATTAACCAATACGTTCCGGATTGCACCATAGTGCGTTTCAAAAATTGCAGTCACTGGTTACAACACGAAAGACCTGCAGAGATAAACCACGTCATGAATCATTTTATTAATACATAATCACAAAAATAAAGGCTTGTTATGACCCAATCACAAACGTTAACCCACAGTGCATTTGTTTTTGAAGTTTCAAAATCAAATTTAATCCAAACCCGAGTAGTACCACTTAATATTGAACAGCCTTTAGCTGAAAATGAATTACTGCTGAAAGTAGATAAATTTGCTCTTACAGCAAACAACATTAGTTACGGCGTCACCGGAGATGCTTTAGGTTATTGGCGATTTTTCCCAACGGCAAATAGCACTGAGCAAGCCCAATGGGGGCGACTCCCAGTAATGGGCTATGCAGATGTTATTGCTTCAAATTGCCAACATATTAAAGTGGGAGAAAGGCTTTGGGGATTTATGCCAATGGCGACTCATTTAACCGTTATTGCTGGCAATATCGCTACAACGGGATTTTCTGATATAAATCCATGCCGAGAAGGTCTTTCACCTGTTTACAGTCGCTTTGATCGGGTTAATACTAATCCTTATTATCAGATAAATAACGAAGAATTTGATATTTTACTTCGAGGTTTATTTACCACTTCATGGTTAGTTGATGACTTTATGTTTGATAATAATTACTTTGACGCAGCTCAATACCTCATCACCAGTGCATCAAGTAAAACCAGCATTGCCCTGGCCTTCTCAATTAAAGACAGAGGCGAACGCCCTGCTATTGGTATCACCTCTGAATGTAATCGTAAATTTGTTGAGTCATTAGCTTGTTATGATCAAGTTGTCAGCTACCAACAAATAGCGTCACTCGACAGCGGTGTCACATCAATTTTAGTTGATATGGCTGGCGGTCAATCAACACTTTCAGCAATACATTACCACTTTGCAGACTCACTGCGTTATTCGTGTCGAATAGGGGCAACTCATCACCAAGATATTGATATCTCGGATGGTTTTAACGTTGCTAGCTTGCCGGGCGCAAAACCAGAGTTCTTTTTTGCACCAAACCAGCTTAAAAAACGTGCTGCAGAATATGGTGCCACCGAAATGATGAACCAGATGAATTTAGCATTACTGCGTTACATTGAGTTTTGCCGTGTGAACATAACCATCAACACAACTCATAACGTTACTGAATTAGATGCCATTTACCAACAAGTATTAGCAGGTAAAGCCGATGCATCTGTGGGCCAAATTGTTTCTTGGTAATTAATAATATCAATTCATTTAAATTGGCCAGCAGCAAGGTCTGTTAAACCTGAGGTTCGTATGGAAAGTATTGAATTAGTCAAATTTGTAAACACAAAAGTGATTCCAATTTGTATATTTTTAATCATGATGGGAATGGGGCTTTCTCTTATTCCTAAAGATTTTAAGCGAGTGGTAAAGTACCCTAAAGCTGTATCTATCGGTTTAGTTAATCAACTCATACTTTTGCCGCTTATAGGGTTTGTATTGGCAAGTGTCATGCCTTTAGAACCAGAATATGCCGTAGGCGTCATGCTGTTAGTACTATGTCCAGGTGGTACGACTTCGAATATGTTTACCCATTTAGCCAAAGGAGATGTCGCGCTGTCAGTTTCGATGACAGCAATAGCCAGCATCATAACGGTATTTACCATTCCAGTGATACTTAACTTATCGCTTGAGCACTTTATGGGTAAAGGTACTGAGTTCTCATTACCGATTATTACCACCATGATAAGTTTAATGAAGCTGACAATATTGCCTATTGGCATCGGGATGTTAATAAAGCGATTTGCCCCCAAATTAGCTGACAGTACACAAGTTCATGTGTCTAAATTTGGTATTTTATTTTTAACCTTATTAATTATCTTTTTGACATACATTCAAAAAGACATTGTGGTTTCAGCCCTTATCGCTGCAGGGCCAGTTTCAATATTGCTCAATATTTCAACCATGGCGCTGGGCTACTATTCAAGTAAGTGGCTTGGTTTAAACCTTGCTCAGCGCACTTCAATTACCATCGAAGTAGGTTTACAAAATAGTACTTTATCCATGTTCATGGCGCTGACCTTATTGGCCAATTATAAAATGTCATTTACACCTGCTATTTATACGTTAACCATGCTATTTACTGCAGGTGTACTCGTCAGAATATTTAATTCAAAGTTTAATCGCGCCGATAAACCGAAAGTGCAGTTAGATATCGCGAAATGAAGCCCTTTAAAAAATTAACAACACGGAAGATACTCATATGATTACAGTTCACCATTTAGTTAAATCAAGATCTAAACGCGTTTTATGGTTACTTGAAGAGATGAAGTTACCCTATGAGTTAGTCATACATCAGCGTGATCCAAACACTAACCTCGCACCGAAGGCGTTATATGCCATACACCCTCTGGGTAAATCCCCCATCATGGTTGATGATGACATAACCATATGTGAGTCTGGTGCCATTATGGAATATATCTTAAACCAAGATTATTCAACGCATTTAAGACCAGACACAAATAGCAGCCAATATTATCAATACCTTGAATGGTTACATTTTGCCGAAGGCTCACTGGCTTTACCCGTTATCACGACTTTATTACTGCAAATGGAACCCCGTGCCGGTAGTTACCCACTAGATGGTTATATTGCCAAAGAATTAGCAATCGACTTTGCTTATATTGACCAATATTTAGCAAGCCACAGTTACTTTGCTGGCAATGACTTTAGCGCCGCCGATATCATGATGACCATAATGTTAGAGATAGCCATGAGTTTAAAATTACTCAAGGGACAAGACAATATCAAAGCTTACCTCTGCAAAGTTCAACAAAGAGCGGCCTATCAATTAGTGTTAAAACACGGATAGGACTTTTTATTAGAGTAAATACTGTATAAAGTAATTAACAGCAACAATATTACAACCAACGATTGACAATAAAAACAGACAACTAAAACTAAAAAGGTAGTAAATGGAACTTATCAAGGTCGAAATCGACAACAATATACATGTAATTACGCTAAACAATGGTAAAGTTAATGCTATCTCGCCAGAGATAATTACAGAAATTAATGTCGCTTTAGATGCTGCTGAGCAGCAACAAGCCGTAGTTATTTTAACAGGCCAAGCCGGAATATTTTCAGGTGGCTTTGATCTTAAAACCATGAAGTCTAGTTCAGAGGCTGCAATAGCACTGGTAACCGCAGGCTCTAAGTTAGCCCGCAGAATGCTGGCGTTCCCGACCCCTATTATTGGGGCATGTACCGGTCATGCTATTGCCAAAGGGGCATTTTTATTACTCAGTTGTGACTACCGTATTGGCTGTGCGGGTGATTTTAAAATTGGTTTAAATGAAGTCGCTATAGGCATGACAATGCACAATGCCGGTATTGAGCTTGCGCGAAATCGTATCCCACGTAATTATCTTACTCGTTCAGTTATAGTCGCTGAACTGTTTGCCCCACAAACAGCGGTTTCAGCAGGTTTTCTTGATCAAGTTGTTGAACCTGAGCACCTGATGGCAACTGCCTATGCAGTGGCTAAGCATATGCAATCTCTTGATATGAAATCACATCACGGCACCAAACTAAAAGAACGTCACGCAATCCTTGCCGCGTTAGATAGCGCGATAGAAATCGATGCCCAAAGCACGTTAATTTTATAAGGTTAATACGATGAATAACAATGAAAAGTTTAACAGTTTGACTGTAGAAGTTAACGCTAAAATTGCTCATATCAAGCTTAATCGTCCTGATGAATTTAATTCAATGAATATTGATTTTTGGGATGAATTCCCAAAAGTGATTCAACAGATAAATGATCAAGCTGCTGCTCGTGTCATTGTTATTTCATCAACAGGTAAACATTTCTGTGCAGGAATGGATCTAGCCGTTTTTACCCAAAGTAATAATGATAAGAATATTGAATTAGGCCGTAAACATGAGCAATTACGCCGCTTAGTATTAAGGCTACAAGAGTGCTTCAACGTATTAGAAAGTGCCAGAATGCCAGTATTAATGGCCGTTCAAGGTGGTTGTATTGGTGGCGCGGTTGATATGGTCAGCGCTGCTGATTGTCGTTATTGTACCAGTGATGCTTTTTTCAGTATTGAAGAAACTAAATTAGGCATGACCGCTGATTTAGGCACATTACAGCGTTTACCTAAATTAATCTCAATGGGTTTAGTTAAAGAATTAGCCTATACCGGTCGCAGAATGCCAGCCAATGAAGCCAAAGATGCAGGTCTGGTTAATCAGGTATTTGAAGATCAACAAAGCATGTTAACAGGCGTAATGGCAATAGCAGCTGAAATTGCTGCTCGCTCACCATTGGCGGTAGCAGGCTGTAAAGAGATGATAAATTATGGCCGCGATCATTCTGTAGCAGACAGCTTAAATTATATGGCAGCTTGGCAAAGTGGTATGTTCCAACCGCAAAATGACATGATGGAAACTTTTACTGCCAAAGCGCAAAAACGAGCACCAGAGTTTCAAGAGCTAACACCAATTGATAATTCAAAAATATTCTAACTCGCTGTAGGGCTATTGCTCGATTGAATTAACCAAACAGTGTTTAAATCGACAATAGCCTTTTTATAAAAGCTTTTATAACAAGATTTTATAAAAAGATTTTAAACCAAAAGTAATCAAACATGGTATGAAGTAACTATGACCAAGCCACTGATTAACCTCGTTCACGCCAATGGATTTCCTGCAGGAAGTTATAAAACATTTCTCGGTGAATTTAATGAAAAGTTCAGTACCATTGCTCATGATCAATATGGGCATAATCATAAATACCCTATACACACTAATTGGCAGCACTTGGTTACTGAGTTGCTTGATTATTTAAAACAGCAAGATGAAAAAGTGATATGTATTGGTCATTCATTTGGTGGCATTCTGTCATTTCTTGCAGCATGCCAACATCCAGAGTTGTTTCGTGGTGTAATCATGTTAGATCCGCCTGTGGTGACAGGTCCTTTCAGTCATGTGCTTAAAGTTGTTAAAAAGACTCGTCTTATTGATAAATGGTCTCCTGCAGGCCGGGCACAAAACCGTCAACGTCATTGGCCGCTAAACACTAACTTAGTTGGTTACTTCGCACAGAAAAATTTATTTAAAAACTTTGATCCAAGGTGTTTAAAAGATTACGTTGACCATGGTGTAACCCAGCGCAATAAACGCTTAGAATTAAGCTTTACCCCCGAAGTTGAAGCCGATATTTTCAGACATTTACCTTGTAACTTAGCCAGATATAAAAACCAACTTAAGGTCCCAGCTGCACTTATTTATGGCGAAAAAACTGACGTATTCCCGGTTAAGTATTTCACTCGCTTTGCAAACTTAAACAACATTGAAGTTTCCATGATGCCCAATGGTGGTCATATGTTCCCCCTAGAGCAACCACAAAATACTGCCAATATGATTAAGGCCATAGTCAAAGACTGGTAACAACGCTAATGGTATTAATAATGTTATTACTTAATAGCAGCTAAATTAGTCAGCTATTTTATAAAGTAAAACTAACAATAGTCTTAGCTTCTGGCGGCCTATTTTTATTTACTACAAGGTGCGAAACTTTTTGCATATTTATCTTTAAAGTTAACTCCATAGTAATTTACTTAGTGACTGCAATGGTCATTCAGCCGTTTGAACGCCCTATTCGCTGTTAAGGTTTACAAGCATTGCCATACCTAGCCAAGAGAACCACACTATTTGGCTTAAGCCAAATATTTCAGTGAGGATTTCAGCAGGATAAATTGTAAGAACACCGACAGTTCCAATTAATAGTCCGAAATAGTGTAACCATTTCGGTAATTCAATCGCTTTTAACCCTGCAACACTCAATAATAGAACCCATAAGCCGCCGACAATTTCGTTGCCGCCTCCAAAAGCCTCAACGATTGTGTTTATAACCATTAAAAGGGTCATTGCTTGCTGTGGATTTTGGGCTGACAAATCGATAACAGCTGCTAATCCAACATTTGCAATCATGCCACTTGCGATGACAAGGCCAACCCAAATAATACCGAAGACTGTAGCCGTTTGTGACAAAAGAGGCGCTTTGGTTTTCATCCGTTGATGGATCGCTATAACTAATATGGCTAAAAAAAGCCCAAAAGCGACATACATAACAAAATTAACGATTGATAAAATTGATTGATGATGAATTAGATAACTAAGTTTTTGTATATCACCTGCACTGACTGGGTAATCCCAACACGCACCAAAAAATATAAAAGCTGATATGTAAATAACAGCTTCAAAAAGTGCAGCAACGCCAGCTATTTTTTGTATGTTATTCACACCTAATCCTTATTCATAAAACCTTGTTGTTACAGCGGTTAGCTTCCGCTAGTGTTGTTGATTAACTGTACGGTCTGATATTCAAACGCTAGGCTAGTTTGTCTACCTTTAACGGTTAATGTATCACCTTTTTTTAACCTAAACCAAAGTGATTTAGGTACCCCGCATATACGGTCATTGCCGAATAATTGGTAACTTTTAATGTAAACAGCGCCAGTACAATATTGACTGCCATAGGCTGTACTCACATATTTAACAATGAACTCATGGTTAACATGCTCATATTTACCTAGCGTAGTCAGTAAAACATGACCATATCTTGCTGTGGCGAGTGGACTACAAAGGTAAATTGCAATAAACAGTAGACTATAAATACCTGTTTTTTTAAACCTTGATGGTGAATTTTATTTTGTTTGCTGGGGCGGATATCTAGCCGATATAGGCTTAATATGATAACCGCTAAGGCTAAATACCAAAGATGGTTAGCGGCTAAGGTATGTTCATTAATGATAATGTCATTTAGAAAAACACTGACAACAATGGCGATTAAAAACAGCTCAATGGCTTTTTGGGTGATATTAATCTCTTTTATAATCATAATTTTAAATACGGTTTTTGTGATACCTCACAAAAGCCACTTATTTCTTCCTTGAATTATTTTAGCTCAATATGAAGCTGTAGTTTGTCGATTTTATATCGCGAGTTAACTCAGTTCCTTAATCGCCCTACCAATACCATCTACCGTTAGCGGGTACATTTTGTTATCCATTAACTGCTGAATTATCGATATCGACTGATGATAAGACCAATGCTGCTGGGGTTGTGGATTTAACCAGGTCACTTTATTGAAGTGGCCTAATAGCCGATTCATATAATCACTGCCAGGTTTCTCGTTCCAGTGTTCAACACTGCCACCGCGGGCGACAATTTCATAAGGCCCCATTGTCGCATCGCCGACAAATATGACTTTATAATCTGATCCGTATGTTCTGATGACTTCTTCAAGGTCAATTGTTTGTTGATAGCGTCTGCTGTTGTCTTGCCATACTTTGTCATATAAACAATTATGAAAATAGAAAAATTTTAATTGTTTGAATTCAGTATGGGCGGCTGAAAAAAGCTCTTCACAGGTTTGAATGTAATCATCCATTGAGCCGCCAACATCAAAAAACATTAGCACTTTTACCGCATTGTGACGCTCAGGCTCCATGTGTACATCTAACAAGCCACCATTTTGAGCAGTGGAGCGAATAGTGGTGTTTATATCTAACTTTTCACCGGCACCAGTTCGGGCAAATTTACGTAATTTTTTTAATGCTAACTTGATATTACGGGTACCTAGCTCTCGGTCTTGGTCGAAGTTTTTAAACTCACGTTTATCCCAGACTTTAACCGCGCTGTTATTACGGTTACCCTCTTGCCCCACTCTTATGCCTTCAGGATTATAGCCATAAGCACCAAAAGGTGATGTTCCACCGGTACCGATCCATTTATTGCCACCAGCATGGCGTTTTTTCTGTTCTTCAAGTCGCTCTTTTAATGCCTTCATTAGCTGTTCGAGGCCACCTAAGGCTTTCAGCTGTTGCTTTTCTTCATCACTTAAATGCTTTTCAAATTCTTTACGTAACCAATCTTCAGGCAAGATTTGATCAAACACATCTATGCTTTCTATGCCTTTAAAGTATTCCGCAAAAGCGTTGTCATATTTGTCATAGTAAATTTCGTCTTTCACCATCACGATTTTGGCTAAGTTATAAAAATCTTCAACGCTTGCAAACACCACGCCTTTTTTTAATAAGGCAATAAGATCTAATAACTCCCGCAAACTGCAAGGTACGTTATGTTTTTTCAACGTAAGAAAAAAATCAATAAACATGATTTCACTACCTTTCTTTAGCGATTAGCGGTTTCTACGACTCATAAAAGCGAGTTTTTCAAGCAATGACACATCTTGTTCATTTTTAAGCAGCGCACCAAATAACGGAATAACGTCAGAATTTTTATCCAATAGACTCGCTTGAGAAATATCATCTGATATTAATAGCTTGATCCAATCAATCAGTTCAGAAGTAGACGGCTTTTTCTTAATGCCATTCACTTCTCGTAGGTCAAAAAATACTTCTAAGCTTTGCTTGAGTAGTTCTTGTTTCACATCTGGATGATGCACATCGATGATTTTTTCCATTTCGACTTTGGTGGGGAATTTAATGTAATGGAAAAAGCAGCGTCTTAAAAAGGCATCTGGCAGTTCTTTTTCATTATTTGAGGTAATGATGATAATCGGACGCTGTTTGGCTTTGATCACTTGCTGAGTTTCATAAACATGAAACTCCATCTTGTCTAATTCTTGCAGTAAATCGTTGGGAAATTCGATGTCAGCTTTATCAATTTCATCAATAAGTAAGATGGGTCTTTGCTCTTCTTCAAAAGCCTGCCATAACTTACCTTTAACGATATAGTTTGAAATATCATGCACACGTGCATCACCTAATTGACTATCTCTTAGGCGTGACACAGCATCGTATTCGTACAAGCCTTGCTGCGCTTTAGTGGTCGACTTAATATGCCACTGATACAACTTACAATTTAAAGATTTAGCTAACTCTTCCGCTAATTGAGTTTTACCGGTACCCGGCTCGCCCTTAATCAATAACGGTTTTTCTAATGCTATTGCGGCATTCACAGCCATAGTGAGATCACTTGACGCAATATAGTTGTCAGTACTTTTAAACATGCTTTTACCTATTGGTGATAGTTATATTGTTAGTTTTAGTTCTAGTGCTATTTTTAGTTAGCGTTTTATTTACCGTGTCTTATTCGGTCCAGGGAAAAGATATTAGTTGTTTGTTGGTAGGCCTTATATTCAGGGCGTTTTTGCACTGAATAGAACTCAGAAGGCACCGCGCCAGTATAAACAACTAAGGTGGTGTACATTATTTTGGAGGTGATCAGTAAACCTACACCTAATAATCCACATATAACCACCGATTCTTGTTGCTATAAAGCTAGCCATGATGGAATAGCGGCAATGACTAATCCATTCCACACCATCCATTCAGCAAAATAATTTGGATGACGACTAAATCGCCATAAGCCCACATTACAAACTTGATTGTTAATCCCTGTCGATTTCATCGCTTTCAAAAAAGCTAACTTTTGTATATCGGCAATAGTTTCCATCGCAAATGCAGCCAGCCACACAATAATGCCGATAATTTCAAATATTGAAATTTGTGAGTCTGTATTGGCTGCAATAATAAATGCAGGTAAAGCCAAATAAGATGCATTGGCCAAACCTTGTATTATCGCCTCTATTTGCTGCGCTAACGCCACGTTAGTTTTACCTGCTTTTTGCCAGCGACGTTTTTGGTATTCATAACGTGGCAATTCTTTTTGCAGGTGACCTGATGTCCACAGTTTTAACGCCCCAAACCTCATTCGGCTACCAGCAAAAATATAAGCCATACTGACTAATGCGACACGGGTTGAATCGCCGTCACTGTAACACCAAGTCATAATACCAATGAGTGTGAGCCCCATGGCCAACCTATATCAACCTAGGACATTCGGCCTGTACGCCATGTAGGTATACATACCACCAAGGTGAACATGAGTAATTGCAGCAAACCATTAACAAGACCAATTGTCGCCAAAGTATCACTAAATATTAAGAGTATCCAACCAGCAATAAAAACAAATAACGGTGTAAAGTATTTCATCTGTCATGTTTCCCCTACAGTTACGCAAGTTCAATAGCAACGGGTATACCATTAAGTACGGCATTACCCGTTAACGTGTCGACCTTACTTGCATCCGTTAAGTCATTCATACTGACACCCGCCTGTGTTGCTGCAACTGACATGCGTGTACCTTGTTGATTATGCCCCCAACCTTGAGGCATACACACCACGCCTTGGAGAATGTCATTGGTAATTGCGGCTTCTATGTGGATTTCACCCACCCGAGAACTCACCTTAAGCAATTGTGCTTGTTTAATACCGAGGGTTTGCGCATCTTGGGTATGGATCTCTAAGGTACAGGGATTTTTACCTTTAACTAAACGCGCCGAGTTTTGCGTCCAGGTATTGTGACTTTTCACTAAACGGCGGCCAATTAAATCAAATGGATATGTTTGATCTCTTGGCGCAGTGGCCATCAGCGCATTTAAGCGTGATAAATCATCGAGGTATATTCGCGGCGCTAAGTCTATTTTACCTGTAGCCGTTTTAATCCTTTGCTCAATACACGGCATCAATGGGCCCATATCAATCCCATGTGGATTATCAATCAGCTTTTGTAAACTCATACCTTCTTCGCCATAAGGCCCTTGGGTTAATTCCCTATCTAAGATCATCTCAGGGGTATAAGGATCCATGGGGGTATTGGTCATACGTGATGATATTTCTTTTAAAATTTGCCAGTCACTACGCTGATTAGCATTTTTTTCAAACAATGGCGCTGAGTATTTAACCGTGTTCCTTACTGAAAAAGAGTTAAAGAAGATATCAAAATGCGAATTTTCAACGCCAGTGGTGCCGGGTAGAATAATATCGGCGTATTTTGTGGTTTCATTAAGGTAGATATCCACCGACACCATGTAATCCAACTCAGTAAATGCATCCGCTAATTGCTTGCCATTGGGCGCAGACAGTACCGGATTGCCTGCAATAGTAATCAAGCTCTTTATTTGACCTTCACCTGGTGTTTGTATTTCTTCAGCCAAGGTGGAGACTGGGAATTCCCCGTTAAAAAATGGTAACTTTCTGACACGAGATTGATATTGGCCAAATGATGATTTATGCCCTTTTACGTGGTTTCTTAGTAAATCAAAAGCAGGCTGAGGAAACATAGCGCCACCAGCACGATCAAAATTACCTGTAACGATATTCAGTACATTGGTAAGCCATTGGCATAAACCACCAAAGGTTTGAGTTGAGGCGCCCATGCGGCTATAACAAACTGCTGAATCTGCGGCGGTCATATCAGCAGCTAGCTGACGAATACTCTGTGCATCGATACCGACAAAATCTGCAACATCTTCAGGAGCATAACCTTTTACGACAGATTCAAGTGTCTCAACACCATCAGTCATGGCGGCTAAGTGACGTAAATTCACTTTGTTAGTGGCAAACACACAATGAATTAAGGCAAATAGCAGTAAAGCGTCTTTTTCAGGGCGAATAAAAAAATGCTGATTGGCAATTTTAGCGGTACGTGAACATTTAGGATCGACGACAACGACTTTGCCACCTCTTTTTTGAATCGCCTTCATGCGTCCGATAACATTTGGCGCTGTCATCATGCTGCCGTTTGACACCACGGGGTTGCCACCAACAATTAGCATAAAGTCGGTGCGATCAATGTCTGGTACTGGGATTAACATGCCGGCACCAAACATGAAGTTAGCTGCTACATGATGGGGTAATTGATCTGCTGAAGCTGAGCTAAAACGGTTTATGGTGCCCAAAGACTTTGAAAATGGCTTTAGCATCATGGCATTGCCAAGGCTGTGGGCATTAGGGTTGCCCAAATAAACTGCCAATGCGTTTTTGCCATGTTTATGTTGAATCGCTTTGAATTTTTCGGTTATTTCATCAAATGCCTCTTCCCATGAGATATCAACCCAACCTGATGTAGTACGTTTAATGGGGGTTTTTAAACGTTCTTCGTCGTAATAAAAATCTTCTAACGCGGTGGCTTTGGGGCAGTTGTAACCTTTACTAAAAGGATCGTTTTGATCGCCCTTTATCGATAAGATTTGTTTGTCTTTATATTTAATTTCCAAGCCACACATAGCTTCACAAATATTACAATTTCGGTAATGGGTTTTGACTTCATTCATGTTCATCCCTGACTTGGTTAATCTTGCTTTTAAAATTTTTCCATAAAAAAGAGCAAAGCTTATTCACTTTACTCTTTAATAGCTGTGTGGTTAAAAAAGGTCTTCAAACCACTTTTTAACCGAACCAATAACGACCATGGTTTTTAATTTAAATAACGCCATACTGTCGCCAGATTCGAGTGCTTCTTCACCGCAGCGAGGATCTGAGCGTTGCAGTGCACCCGTCATGCTGTGATCGATTGGAATGGGTTCACAACCATGATCTGATTCACAGATAAAGTCCCACTTGTCGCGAGCGGGTAAATGACAAGCAAAACAATTGCCACCAAAACGATTATTCACATCGACAAAACCGCGGTTGATAATTTTTGAGCCATCTTCACTGACTTCTAACTCAAAAAACTCCCAATCACCTGTTACTGGTGAAGTGCCTGCCTCGCCTTTAACCATCACTTCTGTTGGAACCAACTGTACTACTGAGCCTGGAGGATATTTTGCTCCCTCAGGGGCATTGGCTACTGCCAATGTTGCGTCAAGATCCCCAAGTATGTTGTCGACATAAAAATGCCTTACTGGTGTCATATCGCGGATACAGCTAAAGCTGTTTTCATCAATATTGATAGCAGCTTGATGCATTTTTAATTCATTAGCAGCATCTTCTAAGTTGTTAGCTTGTAAAGTCATTGAACCAGCTAAAAATAGCATGATAGAAGCTGACAGAGCATTAATGTGCAGTCGCTTAAATTTCATAGTGTTGTCCCTATAATTGTTATTTGTAAAATTGCTCACCCTTAGAGACTAGGTTTCGTTTTTGCTGAGTACTGTTTGTTGAGTACAGCTTGTTCAGTAGAGTTCGCTAAGTACTGTTTGTATACTAAGTGCTAGATACAGAGCGCCTAAAAACAGATCAGGTCATTATGCCCCTAATCTGCTATTAAAGTATTGAAATTTAGAACGTTAAATTCAAATGCAATCTTACTATTAGGTTATTGACTAAGAACGAAGCTCTTTTCTAAGTACTTTACCGACATTACTTTTAGGTAATTCATCTAAGAAGGTGACTTCTTTAGGGCGCTTATAATTAGTCAGTAATTCAGTGCAGTGCTCATATACCGCGGCTTCATCTAAATCAGGATCTTTTCTAACCACAAACACTTTGACCATTTCTCCAGTTGCATCACTTGGCGCTGCAACAGCAGCGGCTTCTAATATGCCTTCATGGCTAACGAGTACTTCTTCAATTTCGTTAGGGAAAACATTAAAGCCGGAGACAATAATCATGTCTTTTTTACGGTCAACAATGGTAAAAAAGCCATTTTCATCCATGGTGGCAATATCGCCGGTTGCTAACCAGCCATCGATAAGGATTTCATCAGTAGCATCTTGACGATTATGATAACCCTTCATCACTTGTGGGCCTTTAACCCACATTTCACCGGGATCACCATTGGCAACGTCTTCACCATCGGCGCCTACTAAGCGGATATCCGTTGACGAGGCTGGCACGCCAATGGAACCGTTATAACTTTGTTGGTTATATGGGCTCATGGTGACTAATGGGGCGCATTCTGTTAATCCATAACCTTCTAATAAGCGAGTCTTAGTTACTTTTTCCCACAGTTCTGCGACGGGCCGTTGGACTGACATACCGCCACCAAAGCCCATTTTAAGAGAACTAAAATCTAGTTTGTCAAAACCTGGGGTATGTAATAAGCCATTGAATAAGGTATTCACCCCTGTAATAGCAGTAAAAGGATATTTAGCTAACTCTTTAACAAAGCCGTCCATATCACGTGGATTGGTGATTAGAATATTTTTACCACCAAAAGGCATAAAGGCTAGGCAGTTCGATGTAAGTGCAAAGATATGATAAAGCGGCAAAGCCGTAATCATGATTTCTTTACCTATTTCATAAACATTCTTAGTTACAGCTTTAGATTGCTCTATATTTGCCACCATATTACGGTGGGTTAACATAGCCCCTTTTGATGGGCCTGTCGTGCCGCCGGTGTATTGTAAAAAAGCTAAATCAGCACCGACAATTTCAACTGGAGTAAAAGATAATTTACTGCCTAAAGCTAAGGCTTTATTAAATTTTATTGCTTGAGGTAAGTTATATTCTGGGACTTGTTTTTTTACATGTCTTAGCGCGGTATTAATTAAAGCACCTTTAATTGTTCCTAAGCGGTCACCTACAGCAGTGATAATCACTTGTTCTACAGCGGTCTTATCAATAACGGCTTGTAGTACATTGGCAAAGTTTTCGAGAATGAGAATAGCTTTGGCGCCAGAATCCTTGAGTTGATGCTCAAGTTCCCGAGGAGTATAAAGCGGGTTAACATTGACGACAGTAAGCCCAGCTATCAGCGCACCAAACAGGGCTATGGGATATTGCAATAAATTAGGGATCATAATGGCAAATTTATCACCTTTTACTAGCCCTAGCTCTTGTTGTAGATAGGCCGCAAAATCAGTAGCCTGTTGCTCAAGTTCTGCATAGCTAATATCAACATCCATATTAACGAAGGCGGTGTTGTCTTTATATAACTTGGTATATTTAAAAAACAACTCAGCTAATGAGCTGTATTTATCAGGATCAATCTCAAATTCAACCCCAGGTGGATAACTTTTTTCAAGCCAAATCTTTTCCATAATACTTGCCTCTTATTTATTATTGTTAAACCTTAAAGCACTTCAAACAAGCCCGCTGCACCTTGTCCGCCACCAATACACATACTTATGACTACGTATTTAACCCCACGACGCTTACCTTCAATTAATGCATGCATTACCATTCGAGTGCCACTCATACCATACGGGTGGCCGATAGAAATTGCACCACCATTAACATTTAACCGATCTTCTGGAATATTTAAGTATTCTGCGCAATACAACACTTGAACAGCAAAAGCTTCGTTTATTTCCCACAAACCGATGTCATCCATGGTTAAGCCGTGACGCTCGAGTAATTTAGGAATGGCATAAATAGGACCAATACCCATTTCATCGGGTTCACAGCCTGTCACCACTGAACCGCGATAAACCCCTAATGGTTCAAGACCTCGCTCTTTAGCGAGTTCACGCTCCATAACAACCACTGCAGCAGCGCCATCTGATAACTGTGATGCGTTACCGCCAGTTATGGAGCCATTGTCTTTAACGACTTTTAAACCCGATAAACCCGCTAAATTGGTTGATGGACGATTGCCTTCATCTTTAGTTAAGGTTACCTGTTGCGGTGTAACCCCTCCTGTTTCTTTATCCATGACTAATTTAGTGCAAGTTACTGGCACTATCTCATCATCAAACTTTCCAGCCGCTTGCGCTGCTGCAGTACGTTGTTGTGATAATAAAGCGTAGTGGTCTTGTTGTTCTCTAGAAATGTTATAACGCTTTGCGACTACTTCAGCAGTATCAAGCATCGGCATATAAATGGCGGGGCGATAAGCTTTTACGTTTGGATCAACTACCCTGTAGCTATTTATTTTATCGTTTTGCACTAAACTCAGTGATTCACAGCCCCCTGCGACAACGATTTGCGAACCATCACAGACAATTTGGTTGGCCGCGATTGAAATCGACAATAAGCCTGAAGAACATTGACGATCAATTGTCATTCCGGGAACTGAAACGGGTAAATTAGCCGCCATGGCAACCTGACGGCCAAAATTCATTCCTTGATTGCCCTGAGTTAACACCACGCCAAAGATGCAGTCATCAATATCACTTGGCTCAATTCCAGCTCGTTCTATGGCGGCTGTGACCGTAGCAGCTGCTAAAGTCGGCGCAGAAAGATCGTTAAAAGCGCCCCGATAAGCTTTGCCTATCGGTGAACGTGCAGCTGAAACTATGACGGCTTCTCTCATAAATCCCCTCTCTTATTTTAATTATTTTAGTTTTTATATTGTTAGGTTCGGTATAAAGCAAACAAAACTGAGTCGCTAAATTTATTATGATTGTATGTAAAATTATTAGTTTAAGAATTAGTGCTGAGATTGCATAAACGCCATTGCTTTCATAACAAATTTCTCACCTTGCTTGGCGCCTGAAGTGAGTTCTGTTTGGCTTTCTTGCGCCGTTAACTCATTCCAATGAGCACGGACTTGTTCTGGGGTTTGTGAAGATTGAGGTAAAAAGCACCCGTCCGTTTCAAAGATGCTTGCGCTAGAATACCCGCCAGCTCCGGCACATAAAATGAATCGATTAGGCGCTTCATCATCACATAAGGTTAGCATCCCAGCAGTTACCGCCTCAGGTGCGAATGCTTTTACAATTTCTTCTGGCATTAAATCTTCCGTCATTCGTGTACCTGCAGTAGGCGCTAACGCATTAATTCGAATGTTATTTTTAGCGCCTTCAAGTACTAAGGTATTCATCAAACCTAACACCGCCATTTTCGCCGCGCCATAATTTGACTGGCCAAAGTTACCGTACATGCCACTTGAGGATGTGGTCATCACAATACGGCCATAATTTTGCTGTTTCATGATTTCCCAAACCGCTTTAGTGCAGTTCACTGATCCCATAACGTGGACATCCATCACTAACTTGAAGTCATCTAGGAGCATTTTAGAAAATGATTTATCGCGTAAGATACCAGCATTGTTGATAAGAATATCAACCCGCCCCCACTTCGCCATGGCCTGCTGCACCATGTCTTCCACTTCGTTAAAATTAGCCACATTAGCACCATGACTTATGGCTTCTCCGCCCATAGTCTCAATCAATCTAACCACTTCTTGAGAGGCTGCACTTGAAGAGCCGCTGCCATCTCGAGCACCGCCTAAATCGTTAACCACCACTTTAGCGCCTCTTTTAGCTAACTCTAATGCGTGAGAACGCCCTAAACCATTTCCAGCGCCAGTAACTATTGCCACTTTTCCGTCAAAACTCATCGTCATAATGATTTCCTAATTGTTATATTTCTTTCTTGTTATTGTGGTTCCAGAAAAGTCTTTATTTAACCATTTGTACTGAAATCCATTGAGCAACCAGCGCTGGTGTATCACAGCCTTCTATTTCTATTGTTACTTCGGTAGATAATCTAAATTGTCCTGGTTTTTTCTCTTCAATAGATAAGGTTTTTGCAAAAGCACGAACACGACTGTTAACCGTTACAGGTTGTAAAAATCGCACTTTATCGAAACCGGCATTTAAGCCCATATAAAAACCATCGATGATGACGCTGAAGTCTTCGGCAAAATGAGACAACATAGACAAAGATAAAAAACCGTGAGCAATGGTGCTGCCGAAGGCGGTCGATTTGGCTTTTTGTTCATCTACATGGATAAATTGATGATCGAGCGTGCAATCTGCAAATTGGTTTATTTGCTCTTGAGTAATGGTATGCCAATCAGTAGCCTCAGCTTGAAAGCCGATATACTTTCCAATGTCTTCTCTATTAATTACTGTTGGCATTATGTTGTCATTCCCTTGTCACATTTAATTAATGAATAAAAATTAAGCATTAACTCATGCTAATGTGAGCAACAAGATTAAACAAATGAATAGTTTTGATACCTTCACATTCCCGTAGCGAATAGTAGATGTGGAAGTTAAAAAGATAAATTGAATGAAAATTTACCCTGATAATAAAAAAGCATGACTGATAAAATCAATCATGCTTTTGAGGGGGTTATAAATTAATTTATAAGTTAAGCTTCAAAATCTCCAGATACACAATACAACCTTTAAAACCAATCAGGTTGCATATCAAAACTTGTACTGTCAGAGGTTAACAAAATGGTTGACCAGTGCTCAATTTTCGGTAGTTCAAATCGATAAAAATATTGCTGAGCCTGCAGCTTACCTTGATAAAAGTTTTCATCTGCTTGATGCGGCTTTTTACTGAGTGCTTCTGTGGCTACTATCGCTTGTTTTAACCATAGCCATGCAATAATAATGTGGCCAAACAATTCCAGATATTTAACTGAGTTGGCTAATGCTAAGTCTATATTTTCAGTCGACATTGCCGTTAATACTGAGTCAGTAGTAATTTTTAATAACCTTACTGCATCACTTAACTGACTCGAAAACACTTTTAAATTTGGGTGTTTTTTTGCTACAGCAATGGTTTTAGTTATTTCGTCCAATGTTGCTATATAACCCTGCATCTTGTTCATAGGCACTTTACGGGTCATTAAATCTAATGATTGAATGCCTGTTGTGCCTTCGTGTATCGGATTAAGACGGTTATCACGATAGAACATTTCCACAGGATGCTCATTAATATAACCATGGCCTCCCATTACCTGAATCGCATAGGAGTTGGCTTTAGGCCCATATTCAGATGGCCAGGTTTTAATGATGGGGGTTAAAAAGTCTAATAGCGTGTGAGCATATTGTCGTTGCTCTAAGGTTGGCGCTGTTTTCTCGTCATCACTTAATTGGGTGCCGTATAACACTAATGATAAAGCACCTTCTGCAATGGCCTTTTGCGCTAATAGCATACGTTTTACATCTGCATGCTCAATAATATTGACCATAGGGGATAACGGGTCTTTACAAGAAGGTAAACGACCTTGTGGACGGTTTTTGGCATAATCAACTGAGTACTGATAACCGGCGACAGCAAGTACAGCGCCACTCATGCCGACCATGATGCGGGCTTCATTCATCATGTGAAACATGTATTTCAAACCGCAATGTTCTTCACCCACCAAGTAACCTATTGAACCATTTTTTTCACCAAAACTCAGCGCCGTTGAGGTTTGCGCCCGGCCGCCCATTTTATGAAATAATCCTGCCAATGCCACTTCATTATCGTTACCGATTGTGCCGTCTTCATTTAATAAAAATTTAGGGACGACAAAAAGTGAAATACCTTTTACCCCTTGCGGTGCGCCACGGAGACGGGCAAGCACCAAATGGACGATATTTTCACTGAGATCGTGATCACCGCCCGAAATAAATATTTTATTACCCGTTATGCGATAACTGCCATCTTCAGCTTTAATCGCTTTGGTGGTTAAATCCCCTAAACCAGAGCCACTTCCCGGTTCAGTCATCGCCATGGTACCCATGAAGCGACCTTCACGCATTGGTTTAACCCAGGTTTCAATCAGTTCATCACTGCCGTGGGCTTCAAGTAAATTGGCGTTTGCCGTTGTTAGCATGTTGTAACCCATACCTACGCCCCCAGCCACACTAAGATAAGCGCCAGCTGCACTGGCGACAATTGGCGGCAGTTGCATTCCACCGACACCGTAATCTGCGGTGGCTGCAGCAATACCTGATTCATTGACGGCATCAATAGCAGGTTTTAATTCAGGTATGAGATGCACTTTAGTG
The DNA here is from genome assembly GCF_002873635.1 of Shewanella sp. 10N.286.52.B9. NCBI lineage: Bacteria > Pseudomonadati > Pseudomonadota > Gammaproteobacteria > Alteromonadales > Shewanellaceae > Shewanella > Shewanella sp. 10N.286.52.B9. The sequence continues at coordinate 12,071 of NZ_MCTY01000221.1, read as the reverse complement.
CCATCAAATGTCGGTTGATGTGTATCTAACTTTTGGCGAATGGGAAGAAAATGCTTCTCTGCAATGGCTTTAGCGGTATTAACGACTTCATTAAATGTTTGTCGATCATGATCTTGGTAACGCTCACGAGTAATCAAAGCCTCACTATCAAACAGTTCATAAAGCATAAATTCAAGATCGCGTTGATTCATTAAACTAGCTGGCATAATTTGTTCTCTTTATTGGTCAAAAACTCGCTGTAAATCCTGTAAAACAGTGATTCCCTAAGCGTGACTAACTCACTCTGGCTAAAAGTTGCCTTTTAAAGGGCTGATACTCCGCCATCTACTGCGATACATTGGCCTGTCATATAGGTATTTGCTGGCGATAGCATCATCAACATCACCGCGACTATTTCTTTGGGCTCACCGAGGCGTTTCATAGGTGCGCCGCGGCTCATTTTTTGTTGCTGCTCAGCATCTGCAAAATTGGTGACCATAGGGGTTAGCGTAAAGAATGGACAAATTGCATTAACCCGTATATTGGCGCGGCCATATTCAACCGCAGCGGTTTTGGTTAAGCCAATAACCGCATGTTTTGCCATTGAATAAGCACTGCCTAATGCCGCGCCGCCAATACCCGCCATAGAACTGACATTAAGAATGACCCCTTCTCCTTGGGTCAGCATTTGTTGTATTTGATGACGCATGCCAAATTGCACACCTTTAACGTTTACCGCAAATTGGCTATCCATAATAGATTCATCTATCTGATGAAACGGCATAAACTCATGGGCAACCCCGGCGTTATTGACTCCAATATCTACACGACCAAATACCTCCATGGCAGTGTCTACCATTAATTTACACTGGTCATTTTTTGAAACATTGCATTTCATGGCTAGAATTTCTGCGCCTGTTGCCGCAATATCATCTGCCACTTTATGAACACCTGCTTCATTGATATCGCTGATCACTAGTTTAGCGCCGCGATTTGCTAGTTCTTGGGCAAGTAGTTGTCCAAAACCTTGTGCCGCCCCGGTTATGATGGCGACTTTACCGCTAAAATCTAATAATGGATCCATGAGATAACTCCTGTAATTCGTGGTTTATTTGGTTATAGCAGTGAAAGCTGCAAGTTATTTTTGGGCGATTACTTGTAGGGCCATTTTTGCTAACGGTTCGACAAATGCGCCGACTTTATTAGCATTTTCGTTTGATGCATTGCCTTGGGATGCGCGTTTAGCAACGCCTTGAGCAATAGCGGCTAACCTGAAGAAACTAAATGCCAGATAAAACACCCAATTTTCAATGCGCTCGATACCCATTCTTTGGCAATATCGGGCTACATATTCCTCTTCGGTAGGGATACCTAAACTAGTACGATCGACACCTTTCAATCCGTCGATGCTACCCATACCTGCAGGCATTCTTAGTTGCATACATTGATAAGCTAAATCAGCATACGGGTGGCCTAACGTTGATAATTCCCAATCAAGCAGTGCAATGACCTTGGCTGAGTCTTTGGCAAACATCATATTGTCTAGGCGAAAATCGCCATGGACTAGACAGCTTCGACCGTCATCATTAGGTAAATTCGCTTCTAGCCATTGGCTTAGATCATTCATCGCTTTAATGGGGGTAATTTCAGTCTGGCGGTATTGAGAAGTCCAACGGGCTAATTGACGCTCAAAATAGTTACCTGCTTTACCATAATCACTTAACCCTACCTGCTCGACATCAACACTATGCAGCGCTACCAATACTTTGTTCATTTCATCATACATTGCTGTACGTTGCTCATTCGTGGCGATGTCAGATAAAGATGCACTCCAATACACAGTGCCATCGCAATACTCCATCACATAGAACATCGAGCCGATGATGTTTGGGTCCTCACATAAGTGATATACCTTTGCGACTGGCACCTTAGTATCTAGCAATGCTTTGATCACTTTATATTCGCGATCCACAGCATGGGCTGACTTTAGCAACTTGCCAGGTGGTTGCCTGCGCAGCACATAGTTACCTGTTGCCGCTTGCAATTTAAACGTCGGGTTAGACTGGCCACCGGCAAACTTTTCAAGCGTAATGGGACCCTTAAAACCCGCAATATGGCGCTCTAGATACTGAGTTAATTGTTTAAGGTCTATTAAATTATCGTCTAACATTGGCAATTCTCTTTTAGACCACTTAGGGTCAATAGTTAACTTAATTTAGTGTCGCGAATCAAAACCACTTCACCCTTTTGATTACAGTCAGGTGATGCCAGATGTTAATTCGCTACCTTCTTAACTAAGTCACGTCCCAGTTGCATCATATGCACCTGATCGGGTCCATCAGCTAAACGTAAGGTTCGTTGCCCAGCCCAAGCATGAGCTAAAAATGTATCTTGGCTAACACCCACAGCCCCATGGCATTGGATTGCACGGTCGATGACATCAAGGGACATATTCGGGGCAACAATTTTAATCATGGCGATTAAATCTTTAGCGGCTTTATTGCCTTCGGTGTCCATTTTTTGGGCTGCTTTTAACGTCATCAATCGCGCTTGTTCAATCTGACAGGCTGACTTTGCAATATCTTCACGTACCGATTGTTGTTTTATCATCGGCTGACCAAACACAATGCGTTCACTGACACGTTTACACATTAAATCTAAAGCCCGCTGGGCGATGCCAACTGAGCGCATGCAATGATGTATCCGCCCAGGGCCTAAGCGACCTTGAGCGATTTCAAAACCTTTGCCCTCACCAACAATAATGTTTGCAACAGGTACACGGACATTGTCAAACATGACTTCAGCGTGGCCTTCTGGCGAGTCATCAAAACCAAATACCTTCATCGGCCTGACTAAAGTCACACCAGGGGTATCCATTGGTACCAGCACCTGTGACTGCTGTACGTAGCGATTGCTATTTGTTGGATCCGTTTTACCCATCACAATCATAATTTCACATTGCTTGCGGCATGCGCCACTGATATAGAATTTACGGCCATTAATGACATATTCATTACCGTCACGTTCTATACGTAATTCAATATTGGTCGCATCACTTGAAGCGACTTCTGGCTCTGTCATCGCAAAAGCTGAACGAATTTTGCCTTCCAGTAATGGTTCTAACCATTGTTTCTTTTGGGCTTCGTTACCGTAACGAGCTAATACTTCCATATTGCCAGTGTCAGGTGCAGCGCAGTTAAATACTTCAGGCGCCCACATGACTCGGCCCATTAACTCTGCCAGCGGTGCATATTCAAGGTTGGTTAACCCTGCACTATATTTGCCATAGGTAACCGGTAAAAATAAATTCCATAAGCCTTCCGCTTTTGCGATTGCCTTGAGCTCTTCCATTAAAGGAGGGGTTGACCAAGGTTCAAGTTCAACTTGTTTATGCATTGCTGCTTCGTTAGGAAAAATATGTAAATCCATAAATTTGCTGACACGTTTCATTAGCTGCTGAACTTTAGGACTGTATTCAAAATCCATTTTATTCCCCTTTCAATCTGAACATCATTTTTTGCATTACAAACAGTGCAGTACGCAGGTCATGTCGTCAGTTAACAATCAACTAAGCGACATCAGTGATTTTTTGTTAAATGGTTTAATCTCGTCTATCGCATTGGACTTAATCTTATTTACCCACTGCGGATCAACGAGTAAAGCGCGGCCAATACCCACTAAGTCAAACTCATCGTTATTTAAACGGATCAGTAATTCATCAATACCCGTTGGGTTAGATGTGCCAGAAAGATCGGCGTTACCTTCACCGATAAAGTCAGCATCTAAACCAACATTACCCACTGTAATAACGGGTTTATTGGTAAGCTTTTTAGTCCAGCCCGCTAAATTAAGATCTGAACCTTTAAACTCAGCAACCCAAAAGCGTCGGGTACTTGCGTGGAATATATCGACACCGGCATTGCTGAGTAAACATAAGAAAGTTTCTAATTCCTCAGGGGTTTGGCAAAGCTTGGCGCTATAATCTTGTTGTTTCCACTGAGAAAATCGGAAAATAATTGTAAAGTCTGCACCTACAGCTGCACGTATGGCTTTGACAATCTCAACACCGAAACGAGTGCGATTTTCAAGTGAGCCACCATATTTATCATGGCGTTGGTTGGTGCCTTCCCAGAAAAACTGATCAACTAAGTAACCATGTGCCCCATGCACTTCGATAGCATCAAATCCAATATTTTTCGCATCCAATGCTGCTTGGGCAAATGAAGCAACAACGTCATCAATATCGGCCTGAGTCATAGCGACACCATTTTCAGCGCCAGGTTTGTATAAACCAGACGGACTATGGGCAGGCGCTTCTTTATCTGGACCTATGCCTAATTTTCTGACAGACCCCACATGCCAAAGCTGAGGGGCAATTTTTCCGCCAGCGGCGTGTACTTCATCTACCACATGCTTCCAGCCTGCAAGGGCCTTCTCTCCATAAATCGCGGGCACGTTTTCATAACCGTTAGCCGCTTTATGGGAAATAAAGGTACCTTCGGTAATAATTAAACCTACATCACCTTCTGCGCGGCGACGATAGTAAGCCGCAACATCTGCAGTAGGCACATAGTTTGGCGAAAAGGCACGTGTCATTGGTGCCATCACGGTTTTATTTTTTAATGACAAACTTTTGCTGCTGAAAGATTCAAATAGTTTATCGATACTATTATTGGTGTTATTCGGAGTGCTGTTGTTAGAAATAGTGCCGTTGCTTGAAATAGTGCTGTTTTGACTGCTCATAATTTTTTTCCTAACACGGGTTTTTATTGGTTATTGTTTTTAGTTATTTGATGCGAATTGACTGCTATTAATAACGGTTTTGCCATAATCTCGTTAATTAACCGATTAAATAGCCACCATCCACATTAATCGCGGTGCCTGTGGTATAGCTAGAAGCGTTAGAGACGAGATACAATACTGTGCCGGCCATTTCGTCTGGCTGCGCCACACGTTTCATTGGCACGTGATGCATCATTTGTTTGAGGATTTTAGGGTTGTCGACTAATGCCGAGGCAAATTTAGTATCTGTGCCGCCAGGTAGTAACGCATTAACTCGAATATTAAACTGAGCACATTCTTTGGCAAAAGCGTGCGTCATTGAAATTACCGCAGCTTTGGTTATCGAATATATACCTTGATAATCACCCGGGATAACGCCATTAACGGATGCCACATTGACAATAGATCCACCGACACTTTGCTTCATCAATTTAGCGCCTTGGGTAGACATAAAGAAATAGCCACGAATGTTAACGTCGACAGTTTTTTGAAAGGCACTTAAATCAGTATCCATAATGTGGCCGAAATATGGATTAGCGGCGGCATTGTTCACTAAAATATCTAACTTGCCATGCTTTTGTGTAATAGCGGCAAACAGCGAGTCTATTTGTTCCATCTCACCAATATGACATGCAATTGCCTCTGCACTGCCGCCAGCGATAACAATGTCATCGACCACTTTATTACACGCATCAAGTTTTCGACTTGAAACGATAACATGCGCGCCGTACTGGCCTAAAAGTTTCGCAATACTTTCACCAATACCACGACTCGCGCCAGTGACTAATGCTACTTTCCCTGTTAAATCAAATAAGTTGATCTCTGCCATGCTTAATCCCTATCTATTTTTAAGTTGTTTTATGCGGCGTTATCTAAAGGTTACCCAGTCTTCTCCTGCTTGCTCTAAATGACTATAATTATTTAAATAATCGATACTTAGCATCTGTTCTGAAAATAATAATTTAGTAACACTGGTATTTCTAACCTGCTGATTTATCATCAATAATTCTTTATTGGTTAATTTAAGGATATGTTGAATGATGACTGAAATTGTTCCGCCGGAAGTAAATACCAATATATCTTTTGATTTTTTTGCATTGTCATCATTAGCACTAAGCTGGCGTTTAGTGGCCAACTCTTGATCTATTATATTTTGTAGCGCACGGATGCAGCGTAACTTGAACTGTGGCCAGCTTTCTTTATATTCGTCATGTTTATCACTGAACATCCAGCGTTCTAACGCCAGTGCAAATTCTTTTTGAAAGGTTTTATTGGGGTGCTGCAATTTATTGATATCTTCACTCATCTTGGGGAAGTTTTGCCATTGAGGGTGGTGTTTTTTTAAAATATCAACATGGTCAAATTCATTAAAGCCCGAGTGAATAATCATCGGTACTGTGCTGGTTTGATAACCTTTATTAAATCCAGATAATGTTTGCCCATGGCGTAACAGATCGCCACAATAAAACTTACTTGGCTGGGCTCTTGCGCGCCAATATTCACCAAGAAGCTGTGCTTGTTGTTCACCTTTTTTTGACAGCCGATCGTAATCAGCACTTCCAAAAGAAGCTTGCCCATGTCTTATCAAATATATTGCAGCCATATAAATACTCAGTGTGATATTGGGTTTTAAGCAGCGAAACAAAAAACGTTTATTGATGCTTCAATTTGTTTATAGCTTTTAATTACCACCTGCACGTTTATTGACTAACAACTGCTGGTGGTTTAGTTACCTTTGTAATCGGGCTGTTTAAAATCGACTTGACTATGCTAAGGTTGCAACCTAGATTAAACAAATGAATAGTTCTTATACCCTACTATTTATATTTTAAATAGTTAGGCTGATAAATTTTAACCAGCGTAGGTTGAATTTTTTTGATTAAAGTTAGCAATGTAGATTTTTAGCAAGGATGCAATGGTGTCAGCATGAAAATAGATTTAAATTTGTTTGTGGTTTTTGATGCAATTTATTGTGAGGGAAATATTACAAAAGCGGCTTCTGTACTAAATTTGTCTCAACCCGCAGTCAGTCATTCCTTAGGTAAGTTGCGTGCTCACTTTGATGATGCTTTATTTGTGCGACAAGGTAATGAAATGAGACCGACGCCGGTGGCAAAGAATGTTATTGCGGATGTGCGTGAAGCCTTACATCAGCTACAGGTTTGTTTGGTGCAATCAAGGCAGTTTGAGCCGTCAACCTCCCGTGAAAATTTTTCACTGTCATTGCATGGTTCATTAGAACCCTACTATTTACCGCCACTACAGCAAAGTTTATCTAAAGAGTCTCCGACGATAAATCTACGCAGTAATAAACGCGTAAGGCGTAGTGATTTAGAAAATAAATTAGCCAGTGGCGATATCGATTTAGCCATTGATGCACTTATTCCTGTTAGCAATAATATTTTGCATACCCAACTAGAACTAGATCAAGTGGTGGTGGTGGCACGCAAGGAGCACCCTACTATTAATAGCAGCTTAGATTTGGATACTTATTTACATCTTCAACATGTTTTAGTGTCTTCGCGCTCAACAGGGCCAGGACTTGAAGATTTTGAATTATCACGCTTAGGCTTACATCGTAAAATATCATTACGCTGCCAACATCCTTTTTCGGCATGCCGTATTATCACCAATAACGATATGTTGCTCACATTGCCTAGAAGAGCAGCTGAGATGTACAGTGAATTGTTTGATATCAACATTTATCCGATGCCTGTTGAATTGCCGGGCATTGACGTGCATTTATATTGGCATGTGAATGTCGATAAAGAGCCCGCTAATAAGTGGCTTCGTAATAAAATGATTATGGCGGCATCAAATAACTAAACTAACAATTAATTGGCCCGTTAAAAGCTTGTCAGTAACTGAACCTAGACTTAATCAATAATATTGGCTTTGATTTGAAAGTTTGATGCAAGCTGTAGTTAAGCACTGTTAACGTTTTGAGGTACCAACTCGTCATCTACTAATGAAGTTTGACATTCACTATGTCGGTAGTACTAACTTGGTTTAAAGAAGGTGATTTTAGTTTTCATAATGCTTAAATCACCCTAACTCAGAAAACATTTCTATTAAGTTGTTAGGGTTATCGGCAGGATGCTGGCAGTGTATCCGTTCTTTACAACTGAGCAGACATAATTGCCATAACTGTTGCTTTGTTTGAGTGTCTAAACTTCTAAAGTCAGCAACGCACAATTGGCCTGATTGAATTAACTTAGCAAGTTTATCGATGGATATTGAAATGTTTAATTGGGACATACTATTTTCTCAATTGATTTTTTGGCTATTATAACCAATTGAGAATGATTATCAATAAGATTCAGCCTTTATCTTTGACTATTTATTGTCAGCTAAAAAATCAAACCATGTTGATTGCGGCTTTCCGTCAATTGAATAGTTAACTAGCGCGCGCCAAACCATATAATTACTACTACAGGAACCGTAAATAGCACTACCTTTATAGTGGTTAGGATTACTGTTTTTTTCTGCAGTAAGATTTACCGGTATTACCCCCATAAACATGTCTCTTCCTTCGATTCGCATTTTTACATCAGTGACAGGGACGGAAAAGTGTAAATCAATACTCAAAGGTTTTTCACTTGGTGTGAAAACGGGGTTAATCATCAGCATAATGTCGACACTGTTAACATTTAACTTACATACCCCTTGTTGAAATTGGCACAAACTGCTGTCTATTACATCAGATGTTACTGTTTTAGTGTTTGATTGAGGATTACATCCACCTAAAAACACTATAAAAAAAGAGCCAACAATCCATTTTGTTAAAAACTGCACAACTTTTAACCTCTCGATTCATATTGATAACATTATCTTTAGGAAATTGATCTAGATCAAGTTTACACCTAGCTCACATATATCTTTTTTGACTTAGCTCAAGTATCATTGCATTGCCTCGTGATAGTTATAAAAAACATGAGGTAACACCTTGACAATAATTAAAAAAGCAACTCTAAAACAGATACTTTTTTAACCACCTGTCACCCTAAACAGGTAAAGATCTTTCTTTACTAATTTTAAAGTAAAAGTAATAAGCCGTGGAAGCATTATGATGAACCATTCCCAGCCTACAGGCGCTGATTACAATTACACCGTTGTTCGCCAATTTGCATTAACCACAGTATTGTGGGGAATCGTTGGTATGGCAGTTGGTGTATTGATTGCGGCCCAGTTAATCTGGCCACAACTAAACTTTGAAACTCCATGGTTAACGTATAGTCGTTTACGACCTTTACATACGAATGCCGTGATTTTCGCGTTTGGTACTTCAGCCCTTTTCGCAACATCCTACTATATCGTACAACGCACTTGTCAAACCAAACTGTTTGCACCTAAATTAGCTGCTTTCACGTTTTGGGGATGGCAAGCCATTATCCTCTCTGCTGCAATTACATTACCAATGGGTTTCACCTCTGGTAAAGAATATGCAGAACTTGAGTGGCCAATTGATATCGCCATTACCATTGTCTGGGTGAGTTATGCAATTGTGTTCTTTGGTACCATTATCAAACGAACAACATCGCATATTTACGTTGCAAACTGGTTCTTCGGTGCTTTCATCATTACGGTTGCAGTATTGCACATTGTTAACTCAATGGCGGTACCAGTAAGCTTATTCAAATCCTATTCAATGTATTCTGGCGCAGTAGATGCCATGGTGCAGTGGTGGTATGGCCATAACGCTGTTGGTTTCTTATTAACAGCAGGTTTCTTAGGTATGATGTACTACTTTGTACCTAAGCAAGCTGGTCGTCCGGTATATTCTTACCGTTTATCAATTGTTCACTTTTGGGCATTGATTGCGTTATATATCTGGGCAGGTCCGCATCATCTTCATTACACTGCTTTACCTGATTGGACACAAACATTGGGTATGGTGATGTCGCTAATTTTATTCGCACCTTCTTGGGGCGGTATGATTAACGGTATTATGACACTGTCTGGTGCTTGGCATAAACTGCGTACAGATCCAGTATTACGTTTCTTAGTTGTTTCATTATCTTTCTATGGTATGTCTACCTTCGAAGGACCAATGATGGCAATTAAAACCGTAAACGCACTGTCTCATTACACTGACTGGACTGTTGGTCACGTTCACTCTGGTGCGCTTGGTTGGGTTGCGATGGTTTCAATTGGTTCTTTATACCATTTAATTCCTGTGCTATTTGGTCATGGCCGTATGTACAGTACTAGCCTAGTTAACGTCCATTTCTGGTTAGCGACAATTGGTACAGTTTTATACATAGTATCAATGTGGATCTCTGGTGTGATGCAAGGTCTAATGTGGCGCGCAGTTAACTCTGACGGTACTTTGACTTATAGCTTTGTTGAAAGCTTAGAAGCATCTTATCCGTTCTACTTTGTTCGCTTTATTGGTGGTGTGTTCTTCTTAACGGGTATGTTTATCATGGCGTATAACGTGTTGCGTACCGTTAATGCCCCTAAAGACACCCTTCCAGCATTAGCTGAAGCCAAAGCATAAGGAGCAGAACGATGAAATTTAATCATGAAATAATCGAAAAAAACATCGGCCTGCTTGGTATTTTTACTGTAATCGCAATTAGTTTCGGTGGTCTAGTACAGATCACCCCTTTGCTTTTCCAAAAAGATACTACTGAACCAGTTGAAGGTTTAAAGCCGTACAATGCTTTGCAGATTGAAGGTCGTGATATTTATGTCCGTGAAGGTTGTTACAACTGTCACAGCCAAATGATCCGTCCTTTACGTGCCGAAACTGAACGTTACGGTCACTACTCTGTTGCTGGCGAATCAGTTTGGGACCACCCATTTCAGTGGGGGTCTAAACGTACTGGTCCTGACTTAGCCCGTGTTGGCGGTCGTTACAGTGATAAATGGCATGAAGTGCATTTAATCGACCCACGTAGTGTAGTGCCTCAATCTAATATGCCTGCTTACCCTTGGTTAGCAGATACCAAATTAGATGGAAAACTAACGGGCAATAAAATGCAAATCTTAAGTAATTTCCACCCGGATCATAATTTGTATACCGCGGAAGAAATTGCAGGTGCTGAAGCTGCTGTTAAAGGCAAAACTGAACTTGAAGCGTTAATTGCTTATCTTCAGTCTTTAGGTCATGCACTGAAATAAGGAGGCAGTTATGGATTATGGAACATTACAAGGCATTCTAACCATTATTGTTATGGTGGTATTTGCCGGTATTTTCTATTGGGCTTATAGCTCAAAAAGCAAAGCCAAATTTGATGAAGCTGCTAATCTGATTTTTTCTGAAGAAGAAATCGCGACACGCGCTAATAATTCAGGAGATAATAAGTAATGAGTATCTTTTGGAACGTTTGGATTATTTTTCCAACATTATTAGTTATCGCCGGTTGTTTTTTCCTGCTTAGAGCTTGCTCTAAGAACAACACAGGAATTGATGAAGGGGAATCAATGGGTCATAGCTTTGACGGCATTGAAGAACTCAATAACCCACTACCAAAGTGGTGGTCTTATATGTTCTACATCAGTATCGTGTTTGGTTTGATTTATCTAGCACTTTACCCCGGTCTTGGCAGCTATCAAGGGCTATTTGGTTGGACAAGTTCGAACCAAAGTGTTCGTTCAATCGAAGAGTCTAAAGCAGCGGTTGAGTTAGCTACTGCAGAGCAACGCCTTTCTCAGTACGATCGTGAAGTCGCAAGTGCTGACAAGCAATACGGCCCTATCTTTGCTGCTTATTTAGCTACGCCAATTGAAGAGCTAGTTAAAGACGAAGAGGCACTTAAAGTTGGTGGGCGTTTATTCCTACAAAACTGTGCTCAATGTCATGGTTCGGATGCTCGCGGTAGTGTTGGCTTCCCAGATTTAACCGATGGTAATTGGTTATATGGTGGCGATCCTGCAACTATTAAGACAACGCTGATGAATGGTCGTAACGGCATGATGCCTCCTAAAGGCGGATTACCCATCGAAGATAGTGAAATTCGTGGCTTAGCTGAATACGTGTTTAAACTATCAGGACGTGATCATGACGCTACGTTAGCAGCTCAAGGTCAAGGTTCATTCATGAAAGGCTGTTTTGCTTGTCATGGTATGGATGGCACTGGTAATAAGTTTATGGGCGCACCTAATTTAACTGATGATGCTTGGTTATATGGCGGAAGGCGTTTACAAGTTATGCAATCAATTGCAAATGGTCGTTCAGGTGTTATGCCAGCGTGGAAAGATATCCTAGGTGAAGAAAAAGTTCATGTAGTATCTGCATACGTTTATAGCTTATCAAACAAATAGTTACAGCTTGATAACAAAAAAGGCCTCGTTTAAACGAGGCC
>NZ_MCTY01000220.1:0-562 GCF_002873635.1 Shewanella sp. 10N.286.52.B9 | reverse complement strand
CAGAAGTAATTTTAAATGCTTTTCGGTGCTCTTGCTGACAGATTCGCTCACCACACACCCTTTCCAGTTTATATCAAAAGCGTCATGGCTCTTCCATTTTTCATACGCATCTTGCATATTTCTATCATCACTTAGCCACATTGATGCCAGTATCACCCTATAAATAGCGTTGGTTTTGCTTGCTGAGACAACTGGTTCTGACTCATCTATCTCTATCAGTCTTTTTGTGTCATTTCGTATCGATTTAATTGCAATACTTGAGTTAAAAGACCCTCGTGTCTTTCCTTGTCTTATCCGCTTTGCTTCTAAAAGAATAATTATATTTTCATTTTTTAACTTGATTGCAGCATCGAGCCTAGCTGACCGCTTTCGCTTTTTATGAAGGCATTGTACCTCAGTCCAAGCAACAACATTGTCATAACCAGATAAATTTTGCAGAGCTTCAATAAAAGTCAAAACATGATTAAATTCATGAATGCCGCCATTGCCTTTCCCTGGAAAATACTCAGACATTCTGTGTTCATGGATTTCATGGCACTTTATAACAGCCCTTTCTAGAAGC
>NZ_MCTY01000219.1:0-6942 GCF_002873635.1 Shewanella sp. 10N.286.52.B9 | reverse complement strand
TAACAGCCCTTTCTAGAAGCGTAACAACACTGCTCAATGAGTTCTCCTTAACGTGATAAGAAAGCTAACGCCTCGCATCAGCGGTCGACCGAAGACCGCGAAGCGGGCTTTGGGCGATCCGACTGCATGCGCTTGTTATATTTATTCATACTTTTTGGATAATAATCTCAACCGGAGCAATCAAATCGTTAGCTAAATTATCGACCATGTTCTTAATTTTATTGGAAGTGCTTTCTTGCATCAGTGTATGAAGACCCAGAGGGGGTGGACCTCCATTAGCCTCTGTTTTAGCACGTTGCTGTTTAAAGAATTCCAGTGAAAAATCACGGCGATTGTTCTCCTTGGAGATTTCAAAGCCAGCATCGCTTATAGCTTGTTTGTATTGAGCGGGAGTAGATAGTTTGCTAGTACTGCCTTCGGTCGCCCATGGAACTGGATAAATCAACTCACCATCATTTTGTCGCATAATGTCATAAACGCCGAAGGTAGACCCGGGTTTTAGCACTCGAAATATTTCGGCAAATAGCGACACTTTATCATCGATATTCATGCCTACGTGGAGCATATAACCTCCATCGAATGAACTATCTTGAAAAGGCATCGACAATGCACTCCCCTGCTCAAGCGTTATATATTCATCAAGATTTAACCAGCTACATAGCGCCTTTCCTGTCTCAATATACTCAGGTGTTAGGTCGATACCAGTAACACGGTTTTTGTATCTAGATGCGAGATATCTAGCGGCACCACCTAAACCACAACCGACATCTACTATATAGCCCTGCTCAGAAAAATTGAGCTGTTCAAATAGATTGTCTGTTGCCAAGCGTCCTCCGATATGGAACTCATCGACTGGCGCAAGGTCCTCAATTGTCACATTCTCGGTTGTTTTACCTAGAGCTGGGAGTGCTGCTTCAATAGCTTCAAGCAAACTGCCATGTAAATAGTGGTCTGATACGGATTTATCATACGACATAAAAATAACCTCCCGATTTACTGATTATGAAATATAACGCCCTAATAATGGGCAAAAATTGTTGGCTAAAATGTTGAGGAACGAAAACAGCCAACTGTTTTTTGTCCTTATTTATTAGCTTGTTATGTTGCAATGCCACAAGGGTAACCAATTTCTGAAATGTCCTTTTCTAGCTGTTTTAATGATACTTCAGAGTTTACTTCTTTAACCAATTCATCGGTTAAAGGTAAATGGTTATAAATCTTTGCAATAGTTGCAACATCCAGATCTACTTCATAGTACTCTTGAGCAAACACCCTATATGTTTCAGGGTTACAGTCAAAGATTTCTAAAAGATATTCTGAGCCATCAGGATCTTCGTCATCTGCAAATTCAAAGTCACCTTTACTCCAAAAGTTTGCCGAGTGAAGTTTCCAAATACAGAATGAAATATTATCCATAGAGAAAGCGGGTTCTTTAGAAGCAGCGATGAATTCAGAAGGTAATCCTTTTAATAAATCTGGCCATGGAACTTGCCCATCAGTACTCCAAGATGACATTGCTGATTCATGGTCAAAACCTTTAACAAAGCAGCCATTTTGATTGAAAAGTACAGAGAAGTCATCACCACAACCATTTCTCATCGAACCCATTTGTTCATTAACGTCCCAATTTGAGTTGAAGAAATAAAAACGTTCATCCCATTCAGGAGACATAATTGCATCTAGCATTGCGAGTGATTGGAGTAGCTTTTTTAACTCCAACACTTCTGGCATTGAGTTTAAATTTTTAGTTGATATAGCATCCAATGCTGGAGACTCCTTTGCAACATAACGCCCGCATAAAATGCGGATAATGCTTGGCTAAAATTAGCGAAGAATGAGCGCCAGCCAAGCGTTTGACGTCATTTTTGATGCGCTTGTTAAGTTACCTATTTAGACGGTATAAGCCACATTCATTAGCCCATTTTTCAATTTTTTCTGCGTGTTTAGGATTACGTAAGTAAAAGACATTAGTGTCGTCCCAGCTTTCAAAATATACAGCCTCCAATTCAGGCAGCACCACTTTATAAAAATGACTACTATCTACATTATGTGGAGCGCACATTAGGTAAGCTTCTTTAGCAGCATCCGAGGTAAATTTGCGAAATTGTGGTTTAGCTGAACTCCAACGACCTTTAAATGTAAAGTTTAGAACCTCAGTGTTATCGATTAATTTTTTCGCAAATTTAACGAATTTTGCATCTCTACTTTGTTGCTCCTCATCAGAAACGTCAGATAAGTATTTAATTGAGTCTTCTGCTCCCAACCAACGGTCGAAAACCGAAACCGCCATGTAAGTATATGCATCTGTATCTTCTACAGCATACAACTTATCAAGATCTGGATACTTTTCTCGCAAGTCTATTTGAGATTTTTTATCCAATGCCAGAAATTTACGCATATCTTCCTTGGTAACTTAACGCCCTGTTAAGGGGCTAAATATAGTTGGCTAAAATCATGAGCGAAGCGAACAAAGCCAACTGTATTTTGTCCCACTTGCACAGATTGTTATAACTCTTTTACTAAACAGTATGTTACATGACCTTTGGGGTAATCAGGCAATTCACCAAAAACTTTGTATCCACGCTTCTCATAAAATGGTTTTGCTTGAAAGCTAAGAGTTTCTGTACGCATAAAACCAAAGCCTTTTTCTTTGGCAAAGTTTTCGGCTGCATCCATTAATTTACTACCAACACCTTGCCCTCTGGTTTCATCAGATAACCATAACAACTCGAGGGTACAATAATTCCAGAATGCTACTGCTCTTATACCTCCTACGACTTTTCCATTTTCATCTTTAGCGAATGCAGCAAATTTAGTGTCAGGTTCGAAAACCACATCATCTGAAATGTACTTTTGGTTGTAGGACTGAATACCTTTACTTATAGTTTCAAGATCTTGTTTATTAGGTGAGGTTGTTACTTCGATGTTCATTTCTTCATCCGTGATAGAGAGTTATAACGCCGTTTTAAGCGGCGTGAAATAGCTTGCTAAAATGTGAAACGAAGTGGAACCGAGCAAGCTGTTGCGAGTCCGACTTTAAAACCTTGTTAGCTTTGTTATACACCGCACTTCGCATCACTCAGGACTTTGGCTGAATGAAGGTTATGTTCCCCTTCTGAATAAACTTTACCTTGCTCAACAAATGTTAGCAATAAAGAGCCGTCACCTAACCGATGCGGTGATACTTTTGCAACATTGCCAAAGCTTTTATCAACAACTAATTCTTCAGGCCCTAACTTTCCTGAAGTAGAAACACACCTTCGCCATAATGAAAAAACATCATTTTCATGACTATCAACCGATGAATAATATACGTCAACATAACCATCTCTACGACGAATAGGACTTGCGTCATGAACCTCTTCAACTCTCGTTGTGATTGGTATTGGTTCACGCCAATTAGCTCCCTGATTTGAAGACAGTCTAAAATGGGTTCTCATGCCTGATTTTTCTTTTCCATCAGAATCCTTTTTCTTACTAACAAATCGAGTTTGAAATGTATAAATAAGTTCGTTGGATGAAAACATTGCTAACGCAGGCATTGCTCCTCCACTCCCAATATTTACGGGAGAGTCAAAATTTACCCCATCATCGCTTAAGCTGAATAATAATTGACAACATCCTGGGTAAGGCTCTGTTCGGTAAACTAGCGCAACTTTACCATTATTAAGTAAATACCATTTGGGTGAACTTGCTGCTGCAATAGCCGTAGGTAGGGAAAGTAATTGTTTATGTACTAATTCACCGCTTTTCCATTGTGCTCTGAAAGCTGATGCGGATTTATGATAAGTAGTTTCAGATTCAACAAAATATAACCATTCAGTACTGGTTTTATTAATGCTACTAACACCTGTTCTAAAATTAACTGGTTTATTATTTTCAAAGCCAAGAGTCATGGGCTTCGATGACAAGATAGAAGTTGGAGTCAATTCAAGCTTACTATTTCTCAGTTCGCCAGCTTTCCAATCATAATTATAAAAATGTGAATAAATTACATTTAGAGAGTCTTGCGACTGAATAACAGTACTTAAGACCTGCATCCCCTCTGGGTATTCAATGCGATGAATGTCATCTTTCATCAATGGAAGATTATTGGCAAAAGAGCTAACAGGCAATAATATGGCTATAAAATAGGAAAGATTTTTTATAATTTTTACTTGATACTTTATATAGACAAACATGCCGAGTCCTTGACAAAGCTAACGCCGCAATTTGCGGCCGTAGTGTAGGCACGAAGCGCCGAAACGGAGGTCCAGTGAGCGCAGCGAACGAAGCAAGATTGCTTTGTTATACGCATACCCGTTATGTTTTTTAGGACATGTTTTTTGCAATTCGTAACACCCACCAACCAATAAGGACACTTGAAATCACCCTAATAGGGAAATATACCAATGCAGGAAGTCCAAACAACCAAGTAACAACATTGGGAGGCATTACATAAATAGCTACTTGCTTTACCCAATACAAAAAGCCAATATGACTTTTAATCAGGCTTTCGACCGAAATTCCGATCCCGACAGTTGAATCAAGTAAGATTAAATAGCTCCCGTAAATTGCGATAAGCCCATCGCCAATGCTACCAATGATTGAAATCCATGCGAATATTATTAATCCTTTTTTCATGCCCTTTCTCTAGTCTTTATTTACGCAGCCCTGACTACGTATAACGCCCTGTTAATAGGCAAAATATAGTTGGCTACAATAAGCGACGAAGGAGCAAAAGCCAACTGTATTTTGTCCTTATTAAACAGCTTGTTATAACGATTTTTCTCGATATTTTTCTATAGTCATTAGAAATTCATTGGGTGAATCTACGCCTAAATATATGAGCTTACCCGAATTAAGCTTGATCTCAATATTTGGATTACCAGCCAAATTGAATCTATTAACATTACTTGACCGACGTATGAAAATTGCATTCGGTTGAACGTGAGCAATTTCACTTAAAGCAATCCTTAATGGATTCCAAACACCATACCTCACTATAATGCTGTCCTGAAGAATTGAAATAGGTCTAATTGCAATGGCTTTATACTCTGCAATAAAAAACACTAAACCAAGAAGAGTTAAAGCCGTTATGAAATTAGCAGCAAACGGTGACCATAAGAAATGTAACAACAAATGCATTACGGGTAGTTCAAATAAAATCATTAAAATAAAGCCTAATTGATTGCTTTGAGCGCCATCTTTTTTATGACAGCTAAAATGACTATCTCCAATAAAACTTTGTTGCCTTATCTTTTTAGAAAATAACGCGTATGTCCAAACTCGCGCCTCAAAAGAGAGTAAAGAGCTTATAGCACCTTTACCTAAAATTCTTTCTATTGGTTTTGATATAGCCAAATCTGGATCTTGATCTTTGGTAAGAGAAGCTTTGATAGCAAAAAATACGGTCAAAATAGTGGTGATTTCTAAAACGATAAACGCAGCTATAGCAAGATAGCGCAATGATTCAAGGTAAGGCCATACAACCTTGGAACTTTCAGGAATCACAAAGCTGCCTAGCAAAATAATTAAACAGCTATAGGCAACAGCTTTGATAGCGGCTTCTTTCTTATCTTTTACAAACCAAAAGCATAAAATAGGTAAGACAAGTAAACCATCGATTAGCAAAAGCCATTCTGATTTTTCTACGCCATATCCGTTAAGCGCATTGGAGCTTTGATAGTAAAAAGCCCAGAAAACAGAAATAACTGCAAGAAATATAAACGGGATATTCTTTTTAGTTAAAGTTTGCACCGATGCTCCTTATCGTTATAACAGCTTATTGATTAGCAGCAGGATAACCTCCTGCTTTCTTGTAAGTCTTTTCTTCAAGCTATCACTTGTAAGTATCTGTTGTAAATATATTTTTTAACAAAAAATACAGAAGAAATATGACAATTTAGAAGATAAAAAAGATGCATAGATGTTTACGAGGTCTGCATAACACTTTTATAAATATTACAAACTATTGATAATAATGAGTTAATTTTTAAAAGTTAGTATTATCGATGCGCCAATCAAACGATTTATGCATCTTTTTCATAGTAATTATCTTAACTTGAACTATAGCTGTATATATATACAGTTCATTGATGAGGCGACGGTTATGGGGCAATTAACATTTTTGGAGGCTATACGGGCAGTGATCAGGGTACGCCATTACAGCTATCAAACAGAAAAATCCTAGCTCTATTGGAACCGTTATTTCATTCGACATTGTAATATTCGTCATGGCGCTGATATAAGCCCCGCTTTGATTGAACAATTTCTCTGCTTTTTAGCAGTCGAGTGTAAAGTGTCGGCGAGCACCCAGAAACAGGCCCTATGTGCCATTGTATTTGCTTGTCGCCATGTGTTAAAAGTTGAGTTCAATGAGTTACAATTTCCCTATGCAAAAGCCCCTAAACGAATACCGCAGGTATTGTCTAACGAAGAAGCAAAACTGATCATCAACAATTTGTCAGGCTACCACTATTTAATTGGTGCCATCCTATTTGGCTCAGGCCTAAGATTAAAGGAAGCCCTAAAACTTAGGGTAAAAGATATTGATCTAACCACTAAATCTATCTTTGTGTACCGAGGTAAAGGGCAAAAAGATCGAGTTTGTATGCTTCCTAACGGATTGATTGATACTCTAAAGTCACAAATGAAACTGGTAAAAAAGCTCCACGAGACGGATTTGTCAGATGGCTTTGGACTTGCTTCATTGCCCATCTCTCTCATCAGAAAATATCGCAGTAATGCTTCTAAGTTTCATTGGCAACATATCTTTCCTGCTAGCCGCCGTTGTATGCACCCAAGTGACAACTACGTGTGCAGACACCATATTCATCCAACGGCTTTTTCACGAGCATTAAGGCAAGCTACCACTAACAGTGGTATAGATAAGCGCGTTACCGCCCATACTTTCCGCCATTCGTTTGCAACATCTTTATTACTCAAAGGCCATGACATTCG
>NZ_MCTY01000218.1:0-556 GCF_002873635.1 Shewanella sp. 10N.286.52.B9 | reverse complement strand
TAACAGCCCTTTCTAGAAGCTTAACAACACTGCTCAATGAGTTCTCCTTAACCTGATAAGAAAGCTAACGTCCGCCTAACACGCAATGTGTTGACATGGCTTTTTGCGTTGTTTGCCAAAACCGTGACAACAAAACATTGTCCAAGTTAAGGCGCTTGTTATATGCCCTAATTAACAAGAATTGGAGAGCCTATATACACAATTTTGTCTAGTGGTACGTAGTGTATTGTGTGCTCGACGTTATTTTTAGCTTCAATTTTTGCGTAATTTTCAAAGAAATGAACTGTTAGATCGCCTGGAATGTTAAATGTGACGTTCAAGTTATGATCTACGTTTCTAAATTGAGCGACACCATCTTTTATGTGAATTATTTTGGGGGACTCCTCACCGCAACCAGATAGCAAAAATAATAGAGATGTAGCTAACGAGAATTTCTTAATCTTATACATAATCTTCCTTGGGTATATAACGCTCTGTTAATGGGCGAATTTTGCTGGGTTGATTTTTGCCCGCGAAGCGGAAAAGCAAAAAGCGATACAGCAAAATTTGTCCATAT
>NZ_MCTY01000217.1:0-76639 GCF_002873635.1 Shewanella sp. 10N.286.52.B9 | reverse complement strand
ACTCAGTATTATTCCATTTAGCAGAATATACTGAATTATCAATCAAATTTATAATAAGAGATGTAATAATCATGCCACTCCCTATACTCCGCCAAATAGGTGTTAAAAGCCTTAAAGGCGTCGAACATATCGTTCTTTTCATTATTTCTCTTGCGACCGTCTTTGCCATTGGCGAAGAGGTGATGCATATGTTCGATATTAGAACCGTAGAACTTGCCGATTTGCTACTACTCTTCATTTATCTTGAAGTCTTAGCCATGGTGGTCAATTACCTCGAGTCAGGTAAGCTACCTATCCGCATGCCACTATATATTGCTATTGTGGCACTGGCCCGTTACTTAATTCTTGATATGAAAGATATGGATGACTGGCGCATACTGGCGATTTCTGTTTCAACGATTGTGCTAGCAGCCACGGTCATTGTCATTCGCTGGGGACAACTGAAACTGCCCTACCCTAAAAGCAAAGATTTCGACTAAGCTCACAGAGTAGACACCTTTGTTAATTTATATCAACAAATAAAGCGATAAGTGACTTACTTATCGCTTTTTTTAACGATGTTGATTACTATCACTAATAATGACTAATACTTATGATGGATTAAGCAAACAGGGAGCGATAAGGTTATGTCAAATGAGCCTATAGGGTTTGAAGAAAAAAGAGCTTCTTTAAGAGTCGATATGGAAGCCGAGCGAGTTTTATTGCATTGGATTGACGCTAATGGCCAGCCCCAGGAAGATGCTGGCATTTGTATCGATTTAGCCCGTAAAGGAATTTTAATCGACTATAAAGCGCCGTTTGCCTTAGGCGACTTAATCGCAGTCACCTTCAACCATAACACTGACAAACAAAATACCATCAAAGGCCAAGTATGTCGTTGCCTTGAGTCAAATCCACAGAGTTATCATATTGCCATGCAGTTGCTTTAAACGCTTAAAGCAGTGCAATATCTTTAACATTAAGGTGATACTATGATTATATTAGTCGGCGGCGAAAAAGGTGGTAGTGGCAAAAGTTGTTTAGCGCAAAACCTCGCTGTATATGTAACCGAAAGCTTCAATGCCAGTGTATTGATGGTTGATTGTGACCCGCAAAAAACCACCTCAGATTGGATCCAAGCCAGAAATGAACACCCCAGTTTAAAACCCATTAATTGCATTCAATTATACGGCAAAATCCGTAATGACTTACTTAGTCTTAATGAGCGCTTTGAATACGTTATTGTCGATTGCGGTGGTCAAGATAACCTTGCCATGCGCGCAGCGATGTCAGTCGCCACTTACGTACTCATTCCGCTTAGGCCCAAAAGACGTGATTTAAAAACGCTTCCACACATGGAGGACATGCTAAGCACCTGTAAAATGGTCAACCCAAAAATGGTGGCTGCAATAGTCGTCAGTCAATGCCCTGCTCTGCCATCGCAATTTAAGCGTATTTTAGAGGCCAAGGAAGTAGTGCAATCATTTGGCTTAAAAGCGCTAAATGCCATTACCTTCAATCGTAATATTTATGATGACAGCGAAGAAAGTGGCTCGTCAGTGCTTGAGATTGACCCTGAAGGTAAAGCAGCAGTAGAAATTCGCGCCATAGCCGAAGAGCTTTTTGCCATTCCACCAGATAATAGCTTCGAGTTTTAGGTCTGATATGCTGAAGTTTCAGTGTGGTTAACTTAGCACTGAAACATTTCAGCACTAACGTCATCAGCAAGCCAATGTTATAATGTCGGCAAATTGGTAAATTAAGCTGCGTACATGACTCAAGCAAACAATCCTCTTCATGGAATTAAATTAGAAACTATTGTCACTGAATTAGTGGAAAAGTATGGCTGGGAAGAATTAGGCAGCCGCATTAATATTCGCTGTTTCCAAGATAATCCAAGTGTTAAATCCAGCCTCAAGTTTTTAAGAAAAACCGAATGGGCCCGTGATAAAGTTGAATACTTATGGCTAAAAACCAACAAGCTGCCTTTGCCTGCTCCTAAAGTTTATGATGCAGCAAAATCAACGACAAAGGCTCATCAAGGCTCGGGTGCCAAACCTGTGTCCAAAGCGCAAAATAATAAATGCACTGCAGGTGTTAATGCTGATATTTGGGGCAAATAAACACCATTGATAAACAAGCGGTCTGAAACAAACCTCTAACTACCTGTTTATTCGGTAAATAGTACAAAAAAGCCTGATTGGTTTAATTAAACCATCAGGCTTTTTTGTAACCGATGAAACTACATAGGGAATTCAAAAATTAATCGCCACACCTGTAACTCCCCATCAGTTTGATAACTCATACCAAATCGGTCTGTACTGAACCATCCCCAACCTAACGGCTTAGACAAGGCTAATGTCACTCCCACTTCATAGGAATATTGCGTAAGCACATTTTCTTGCACTGGGGTAACAAACTTAAGTTTATCGAAATACCAGCGCCCCGCTACAAACAAGCGTGGCTCAACGGTATACTCACCCCAATCCCAGCGTTGATTTAAGCCAAAATCAATGCCAGATTGCAATACAGAATAGCCATCAGAGCTGTCATTGATACTGCTTTTATAGCCAGCATAATAAATTCGGTTAACCCACACCGGATTATATTTGGGTTGTGCCAATTCATATAACGCTGAAAAACCAGTAGAGAAAATCCCCACATTACTGGAATTTGAAAAGTTATGCCCGTAGCCCAAATCTAAATAGGTTTCTAGGGTGAGCTGCTCGTCATAAAACCATTTGTACTCAATCCCTGGGGTTATGGTCATAGTGCCGACACCATCGGGTAGTTCACCTTCTGGCAAGTCACTAAAAGAGTAATTAAAAAAGCCCAATGAAACTGGCAACCTTAGGGTCAGCAGGTGATCATCGGCCTGTTCAATATCAAATGCGAAAGGAATATTGGCCACTGCAGCGCTCTGGCCAGAAGCGCGATAAATCCCGCTGCCAATATAATTTGCAAAAGCGTAATGGGAAAGATCGGGGTTGTCAGCATCAAATTGAGCCTGACAAGGTTGAACAACAAAAAGCGCTGCAATAGCTATTACAGCGCTTTTATATAATGGAAATTGATTTGCTTTAAAACCAGTAAACCAACTCAGTAACATGATTTAATCTACGCTATTTCGTCAACTGTTATTTATTGTCATCAATAAAATGGTGTTCTGTCATCATATGACCTAACTCGGTTGATTTGGTTTTTAAATATGCTTCATTGTAACGGTTTTTGCCCACTTGCAATGGAACTCTTTCGCTCACTTCAATGCCAACTGCCTGCATGGCCTTCACTTTACGTGGATTATTGGTCATTAACTTCACTTTGCTAACACCAATTTGAGCTAACATAGGTTCAATCATATCGTACTTACGCATATCAGCTTCAAAACCTAAACGTTCGTTAGCTTCAACAGTATTGGCACCTTGATCTTGCAGTTCGTAGGCTCGGATTTTATTCAGTAAACCAATGCCACGGCCTTCTTGTCTTAAATAAAGAATAAAACCTTGGCCTAATTCAGCAATATTTTGCATTGCAGTTTGCAGCTGAAAACCACAATCACAACGCAAACTAAACAAGGCATCACCGGTTAAACATTCAGAGTGAATACGACCTAACATTGGCTCATTAGCATTTAGCTCACCAAACGTTAGCGCAACATGTTCTTTACCGGTTTCGGTATCTTCAAAACCATGCATTGCAAATACGCCCCAAGGCGTAGGTAACTTAGAAGTGGCGATATATTTAATCGACATTGACCAACCTTTCAGACAACGCTCAATTTATGAGTCTCATCATCCATGCAACTGACTTACGTCATAACTAATAGGGATAAACTGGATTAGAATTTTGCTGGGGCAAAACCAGTTACTGCTTTAATATTCATTTCGCGGCCAAGCGCAGTCATTGGATGTACAACAACTAATCCTTTAACTGATTTTTTTAATTTACCCATGTCTGCTTGTTCCGCTTTGGTCAGCACACGACTAAATTTTAGTTCTTTTACATCTTTACCGGCTTTGTTTAATTGACGTGATTGCTGATTTTTCAAACTTGCAATACGTTTTGTTACTGTCGCGATCTCTTTTTTAAACTGCATGATAACCGCTTTATCTTCACGGGCTTGTGCAGCAGCAAGTTTACGGCGAAACTTTTCTGCTTTATCGTTTAATGCTTGCAGTTCTTCTTTTAAATTCATTGTGTTACCTTAAATTTCAACATTGTGCCACTGACACAATAACATGCTCAAACACAGCACTTGTATCAATCCAACACGTTTACGGAGGCGAAGTATAACAGTTCGTTAGACGAAACACATTATCCACAGCAGCTTATGGTTAATCTATTTGAACTAAATCATGAATAATTTGATTACTGCTACCACGCCACTTCAAACTGGGATCCGCTAAATCTTGCTCGAACTTGCCATCCACTAACACATCTACATAGTCTAATACTTGCAGTTGTTTGAGGGACATTTGATCGAGCTTGTAGCCACTCCATAGCCAAATGTCTTTATCTGGGCATTGTTGTTTTACCCGTTTAACCAAAGACAAAATGCTGTCGAGATTAGCTGGGAATAATGGGTCGCCACCAGAAAGTGATAAACCACGGCGCTTGATACGAGTATCATTTAAATCAGCAATAATTTGATCTTCCATCATTTGGCTAAATTCATGGCCTGAACGAGGATCCCAAGTAGACTGATTATAACAACCACGGCATTGATGCTCACAACCTGAAACAAACAAGGTCGCGCGAGTACCTGGGCCGTTGATCACATCGATAGGAAAATACTGATGGTAATTCATAATCACTTCTCTTACTGCTCATTGTCGCGTAAATACTCACGCTGTAAACCTATTGGCATCACTAAGGCCAAACCAAAACAAGGCGCTTAAAGCGCCTTGTTGGGTTAATCACGGAATTAGCTTTGCTAACTTCATGAATTTGCTATTTATAAATGCTTAACGCGGCGTTTAACTTCTTCTTGCTTACCATAGTTAAATGGTCTTGCATCAGGGCTGCCTAGATAACCACATACACGACGGGTTACCGACACACGGCTTGGCTCATGGTTGCCACATTTAGGGCACACAAAACCTTTACTGGTACAGTTAAACTCACCAACGTAACCACAGTCATAACATTCATCGATTGGGGTATTGGTACCGTAATAAGGCACTCTGGTGTAACTGTAATCCCAGACGTTTTCTAATGCTTCAATATTGTGCTGCATGTTCGGGAACTCACCGTAACAAATAAAGCCACCATTGGTGATTTCTGGGTACGGTAATTCAAACTCAATTTTATCGTATGGATTGACTTTCTTTTCGACGTCTAAATGGAAACTGTTAGTGTAGTAACCTTTATCAGTAACCCCTGCAACCACACCAAACTCTTTGGCATCTAGCTGGCAAAAACGACTACATAAGTTTTCACTTGGGGTGCTGTATAGGCTAAAGCCATAACCTGTTTCTTGTTTCCACGCTTCAGTCGCGCGCTTCATCACTGAGATAATTTCAATGGCTTTAGTGCGTAACAGCTCGCTATCAAACACGTGCTCATTAGTACCATAAAGTGCATTAATGGTTTCATGTAAGCCAATGTAGCCTAATGAGATTGACGCGCGGCCATTTTTAAAGATTTCAGACACATCATCATCTGCATTTAAACGAACACCACAAGCACCTTCCATATATAGGATTGGTGCAACACGCGCTTTTACACCCACTAAGCGGGCAATACGGGTATCGAGTGCTTTACGAGCGAGTGTCATTCTCTGTTCTAATAAGGCAAAGAAAGCGGTTTCGTCGCCCTTGGCTTCAATGGCGATTCTAGGTAAGTTTAAGCTGACAACACCTAAGTTGTTACGCCCTTCATGAATTAACTCACCATTTTCTTCATAAGTTCCTAAGAATGAACGACAACCCATTGGCGTTTTAAATGAACCAGTAACGCGTTCAACTTGTTCATAATTAAGAATATCTGGATACATGCGCATGGTGGCACACTCTAATGCTAACTTCTTCACATCGTAGTTAGCATCAGCAGCTTTATGATTTAGGCCATCACGAATAGCAAAAACCAGTTTTGGGAATACCGCTGTTTTACGGTTTTTACCTAGACCTGCCATACGTACTTTAAGAATCGACTTTTGAATTAAACGCGCTTCCCAGCACGAGCCTAAGCCAAAACCAAAGGTCACAAATGGCGTTTGGCCATTGGCGGTATGAAGGGTATTTACTTCATATTCTAAAGACTGGAATGCGTCGTAACATTCTTTTTCAGTTTGCGCCATGGCAAAGGCTTCAACATCTGCTACGCCCCACTCTTTACCGATAACCAACTGCTTTTGATAGCTCTTTTGAACGAACTCAGCTAATACTTCATCAATGCGGTTAATGGTGGTGCCGCCATAGATATGGCTAGCCACTTGGGCAATAATTTGCGCAGTTACTGCAGTCGCAGTTGAAATTGATTTAGGGGTATCAATTTCAGCATTACCCATTTTAAAGCCATGGGTTAACATGCCTGCTAAATCAATTAGCATGCAGTTAAACATTGGGAAGAATGGTGCATAGTCTAAGTCGTGATAATGCAGTTGACCTGACTCATGTGCAGCAACAATATCTTTTGGCAATAGATGCGACTTGGCATAATGTTTGGCCACGATGCCAGCAAGTAAATCCCGTTGAGTTGGAATAACTTTAGCGTCTTTATTGGCATTTTCATTTAAAATCGACGCGTCGCTTTGTTCAACCAAACCACGAATTTCGCAGTTCAATTTACTTTTGGCTTCACGGCAAATATCACGGTCGTGACGATACTCAATATAATGACGCGCAACCTCTTTATGAGGACCTTCCATTAATAAGTTTTCAACTAAAGCTTGTAAATGATGGATCTCAACTTCTTCATCGTTAGCAACTTGATCTCTAATCACACAAGCGACTGTTGAAGCATAGTCTTCATCAGCACTACCTGTAGCAGTTTCCATTGCTGCAACAATGGCATCCTTGATCCGCGACTCATCAAATAGAGTACGACAACCGTCCCTTTTAATTACTACAGGCATTACTTTTACTCCTTTTATGCACAGGATATAAACACTATATATCCACACATAATTATCAACAAACACAATATATGGTGCATTAGGCAATAATAGGCACTAAAAATCCATGATCTAGATCATGTTTTGATGAAGGGGAACAAAATGAAAAAAATTACTGCCAAGCTCAACACTATTTAGAAAAGTTGAACTTGACCAGGTTATAAAAAGCAGCTACTGAGTGCTGAAACGCCTATAAATAGACTGCTATTTATTACAGATTTAAACTGGTAATTGCAGGCTTATACGAATAGTTATCGCAGATTTATACAAATAGTTACCACAGATTTATACTGGTATATTGATGCTTAAACAGGTCATTTCAACCGTTAAAAATCAGTATGATTAAAGCAAAGCGCTTTAATTGGCGTTAATCATTTGGGCTAATACCAAGGGCTGCATAAATTAAATGCGCAGATTGGCGCACAGATTGACGGCCTGCTTCTATCGCTTCATCAGCACGATGAAACTCCATGGTACCGATATCAGCAAGCTGTGGCACTAAACACACATCCGGTGGATCGCCCATTAATCTGGCGCGTTTATGGCGCTGCTCTAAAATATCCATTGATTGCGACATCACCGCAATCATCCCAGGGTGAGATTTCGTGCTTGTGGAAAACTTTTCTGAAAAACTATTTATATACTCTTTACCTTTACCTAGCAGATCCATAAACGCCGACTCTGGCTCTTTGGCCACTAATTGCTTTTCAATTTCAGTGGGCGCACAGCTGGTCATTTGTTGAGGCAACATATGCATACTATTACGGCGGTGACCATTTAAGTCCACTGCCATCACTACATCAACGTCCATGGTGCGGCACATTGACACTGGCACAGGGTTTACCACTGCGCCATCCACTAACCAGCGATCATGCAATTGTACTGGGGGTAAAAAGCCCGGCATTGAACACGAGGCTCTTACCGCATGACGTAAATCGCCTTCTTTGAACCAAATTTCTTGGCCAGAATATAAATCGGTCGCCACTGCCGCAAACGGCTTTTGCAATTGCTCTATTTTTAGATCGCCTATTCGACCAGCTAAAACATCAAATACTTTTTCACCACTGATTAAGCCACCTTTGCGCCAGCTTAAATCCATTAAGCCTAAAACATCCCAACTAGAAAACCCACTCACCCACTCATGTAACTCTTCTAAATGATCATTAGCATAAGCTGCGCCCACCAGAGCCCCAACAGAGCAGCCAGCAATCTTTTCAGGGTGGATCCCCATGGCGGCCAGCTCTTTTATCACCCCAATATGAGCCCAGCCCTTAGCCGCGCCACTACCGAGGGCGATCCCAACACGAAGTGATGATTTATTTTCTTTTGAAGCCTTAGACATTTACCAAACCCTTAACCATTTTTGCACACCTAAGTAGCTTATCTTACGCTTAAGCTGTTGGCTATCAAGTCGCTTACACGTTATAATATCTGGCTATCATTTTTTAGGGGATTTACCTTTGTTATTTACCGATTTTTCTTTAGATAAACGCTTACTAGACAGTCTAAAGCATATGGGCATTTCTGAGCCAACAGAAATTCAGCAGCAAGCCCTGCCAATTGCCCTAGCGGGTAAAGATTTAATGGCATCATCTAAAACCGGTTCAGGTAAAACCCTGGCGTTTTTATTACCTGCTTTGCAGCGGGTAATATCGACTAGGGCCCTCTCTAAAAAAGACCCTCGCGTTCTGATTTTATTGCCAACCCGTGAACTTGCTCAGCAAGTCTATGGTCAATTACGTTTACTGGTTGCCAATACCCAATATAAAGCCATTAGTATTTTAGGTGGCGAGAACTTTAACGATCAAGCAAAATCGCTATCTCGTGACCCACACTTTATTGTGGCAACACCTGGGCGTATTGCCGATCATCTTCAACAGCGCCACTTATACCTAAATGGCTTAGAGTTACTGGTACTTGATGAAGCCGATCGCATGTTAGATCTTGGTTTTGCGCCACAACTTAAAGCCATTAATGACGCTGCAGATCATAAGCGCAGACAAACCTTGATGTTTTCAGCGACATTAGATCACGATGACATCAATGATATCGCCGCAACATTATTAAAGACCCCTAGCCATGTGGCTATTGGCGCATCGCATGCAGAGCATAAAGATATTGTTCAGCGCATCTTTTTAGTTGACCACCTTGATCACAAACAAGCCCTGCTGCAGCATATTTTAAAACATGAGCAACACAAGCAAGTGATCATTTTTACTGCAACTCGCTCAGACACTGACAGACTCGCCAAACTATTGTCTGCTGAAGGGCTAGAAACCGCTGCGCTCAGTGGTGACTTAAGTCAGTCAGCACGTAATCAAATTATGGACAAATTCAGCCGTGGCCAACAAAAGATTTTAGTCACCACAGATGTTGCTTCTCGCGGGTTAGACTTATTAAATGTGTCATTAGTAATTAACTTTGACATGCCAAAGTTTGCCGAAGAATATGTTCACCGTATTGGCCGTACTGGCCGCGCAGGCGCTAAAGGCGATGCTATTTCATTAGTAGGCCCGAAAGACTGGGATAGCTTTAAGAAAGTACAGGTGTTCTTACGTAAGAACTTTGACTTCTCAACTATCGCAGGCCTTGAAGCTAAATTTAAAGGCTTAAGAGACAATCCTAAGGCATCAAGCGCCAATGCAAAATCAGCTGATGCCAATACAGGTAATGCCAAGCGTGTCGCTAGCAAGAAGCCAAAAGTGGCGCCTAAACGCGACAAGCGCTTTGCCACCGGTATTGATATTGGTGACGCACCAATGCGCCGTAAAGCAAAACCAGCAAAAATTATCGAAACTGATGATTCAATTGTCAGTGACGAAGAATAACCGTAATTTTGACAGCATGAACATATTTGAGCACAGCTCAACAACATGCCAAATAAACTCGCTCTAAGTAAGGTATAACATGAAGATTTGTGGTGTAGAATTAAAAGGTGGCGAAGCCATCATCAGCTTATTAAATTATGAGAAAGAGTCATTCAACGTACCGGAATGTCGTCAAATCTCGTTCAGCATTTCAAAATCTGTTGAAACAGAATCAATTCGTGAATTTCATTTTGCTTTCCATAAATTAATGGAAGATTACAAAGTTGATGAAATCGTGATTATTGAACGTGAACAAAAAGGCAAGTTCTCCGGCTCTGCTACTAGCTTTAAACTTGAAGCAGCAATTCAAATTACTGAATTACCAGTAGCGATTATTAGCCCAGTGACTATCAAAGAAGAGCTAAAGCGTAATCCGCCACAAGCCGATCTTGATACCCTTGAGCTTAAACGTGTGCAATTACCTGCTTTTGAAGCCGCATACGCTCAGCAAAACCGCCACATGTATGGCAAAATCTAACTCAGTTTGAATTAGATTTTCTTGTGAGTAAGCTGCTTTATGGCCTGTTTGTGGGTAAAAGCAGCTTACTGATAAGCTTAAAGTAAGCAATAAATATCCCTATGAATTCAAGAAAATCCGCCTCATTTTCCACTCCTGTTACATCAAAAAAAGTCAGACCAAGTGCGCCGCCGCAAATGACGGTAAAAGCGGTTAATCAAGCTACAGCGACTAAACTGGCGGCTAAGCAAGCCCTAGCAAGCCTGGTAACCAGTGATGAGGTAAAGGCCAAAAAACAGCAAACAGCCCAGCTTAAATACATTGCCGGTTATTCAGCCCAAACCATCGAACAGGTAAAAGGCTATATTGCCAATGACAGCTTAGCTGCCGTGCTATTAAAGCGTTACCCAAGTGTGCACGATATACGCACTGATAAAGCGCTTTATGACTACACCATGGTGTTTAAACAGCAATTCTTAAAACAGTCTGCGCCGCTTTCTAAAGTGGTTTTTGACGACAAAATCACCCTCAGTCATCAAGCCTTAGGCCTACATACCTACGCCAATCGCGTACAAGGCAGTAAGGTCAAAGCTAAGAATGAAATTCGAATTTCATCACGACTACGCCATGTGCCTGAGCCATTACTGAGAATGGTGGTGGTGCACGAATTAGCCCACCTTAAAGAAAAAGATCACAACAAAGCTTTTTATCAACTGTGCGAATATATGACCAGCGATTACCACCAGCTGGAATTCGACTTACGCTTATTACTGACCTGTATTGAGCTAGGAAAAGCCCCTTATTAAGCTTAAGATATTCATAAACCTATTTTCTTAGGAGGGTATTAATGTATGTAGCAAGCTTTAGGGGCGACAATCGTCGCACTCGAAAATACAAAACCGAAAAAGCAGCCATGAAAGCCATTCGTAATTGGCTTAAGGATAATCAACTTAAAGGGTTTTCGGTGGGTTTGATGGGACCCGATCTGGCGCCATGCGAATTTAATGATTGGGAGTTAATCCCATTTGAAGAACCCAAATCGGTATCTTTTTATTCATCTCAAAAATGGTTAAGCCTGCGTCTAAACGCTTTTGAAAAGTACGGCTCAGTTTGTCAGTGCTGCGGCACTAGCCCACAACATGGCGCAGTCATGCACGTTGACCACATCAAACCTCGCTCCAAATATCCTGAACTTGCGCTCGATATCGATAACCTACAAGTGTTATGCGATCAATGTAACCTTGGTAAATCAAATCACTCAGAAACCAAATGGCGCAAATAAAAAACCACTTTCAAACGAATTAAAAGTGGTTTTAATTTAACGATAAAAAGATTAAATGGGTTAACCTAAATCCATCATCATTTGTTTGGTTTTCACCAGTTGCTTAAAGGCGTTCATTTGCTTTTTAGGCAATACCGAGGCTTCAATGATACTCACCTTCATTGGGTTAACTGGGCGACCATTAACATGAAACTCATAATGTAAATGTGGTCCCGTCACCCGACCTGTGCTGCCTGATAAGCCAATCACCTGCCCGCGTTTAACCCGCTGGCCTTTTCTGACCAAGAACTTCGACATATGCAAATAGCGGGTTCTAACATTATTGTCGTGTTCAATCACAATATACTTGCCTGCAAAGCGATGATTAGTGACCATTGACACCACACCATCCCCCGGCGCTACCACTCTGGTGCCAGTAGGAGTGGCAAAGTCAGTACCGTTATGTGGCGAGGTTCTACCAGTAACAGGGTGCTTACGGGTCGGATTGAAATGTGAAGATAAGCGATACTGCCTTTCCAGCGGTATTCGCTGAAAGGCACTGGCTAGACCTTGGCCTTTGTCATCATAAAAATTACCATCCACATTTTGAAAAGCGCTAATATTTCTACCTCTGGTTTCAATACGCACTGCTTCTAATTTACTGGCTCCGGTGGATACGCCTTCAATAAATTGATCATTCATTAATACTGAAAATTGATCACCTGCACGCAAATCACGGGAGAAATTTAGCTTGCTTGAAAGTAGCGTTTCTATGGTTTGTATTTGCGCTGCAGTTAAACCTGAGCGCTGGGCCGATAAATAAAATGAGCCATTGATATCCCCACTAATAATGCGGTTTTGCCAAATGCCTTCTATATTGACCTCATTAACCTCGTAACTGCCATCGTCAAAACGGCTAAATACCACTTGGTAAGCTGGATTAAAATACAACTCTAGTTTGGTTAGTTTTTGCTGTTCGTCTTGCCAAAATCGAATACGATTACCCGGCGATAATGTATCTAATGCCAGTACATTTAAATCAGCTTCAAGCACTTTGTACATGGTCTGTTGACCAATACCAGCTATTTCAAATAACTGACTTAAGGTGTCACCTTGCTCAATAATACGTTCAAATGTCGGCGCAACCGGCTCACTAATTTCAACCGGAGTATGATTGGCTACCTGTGGGATCAAGGCTTCGATATCAAGGGCAACAGGGATCCGCTGTGAGGCAAATTCTTGCGGGGTTGGCCACAGTAATGCCGCCGCGACAATAAACACGCTTGCTAGCAATAATTTTCGATGTAATGTGGGTAAGTTTTGCGCTTTACCAACCAGCGTTTGTAGCTTATCCATTTGAGCTGAAAGCAATCTCGTGTCCGCCCTACTGCACGTATTAATATACGTATAAAAGAATGTATACTTAAGCACTAGTTTAATGAGTGCTTAAGTACTATATACCAAGGGGGAGTTATATCAAAAAAGACTGCAAATACAAATATAAAAACTCACCACGCCTGCATAACTTTGAACTAGGCAATTGAAAGTAACTGAGATGGGAAAAGACTGTTATCAGTCATGATGTTTTTAATTTACATCTATAACTCGCTTAATTAACCTAAAAGCGCTGCAACAATGGCAGCTTTTTACTCAGCATGGTTGATTTATCATTAGAATTTATTGACCTAAAAATAACCCTACCCCAAAGCAAATAATGAGGCTAATGCGGCTGCATTAACCTCAAGTGACGGTTTAGTTGTTAGCCTAGCCGCGAGTCTGAGCGATAAGCTTTAGAGACAAACTTAAGCCAATTCGACATCGCTATTAACTTTATATTCACTCTGCAACTTACTGACTCCAAGTCCATTCATTTTATGCACTTTAATTTGCACCCCAATGCGCTCTTTCATCGCTTCAATGTGGCTGATCACACCAATCATTTTGCCTGAAGCATTAAGGTTATCTAGCGCATCAAGGGCGGTATCTAAGGTTTGACTGTCTAAGGTGCCAAAGCCCTCATCCAAAAATAACGAGTCGATACTGGTTTTATGACTGACTAAATCCGATAACGCTAACGCTAATGCCAAACTGACTAAAAAGCTTTCACCACCTGATAAGGTGCGAGTATCTCGAATTGCATCGCCTTGCCAGGTATCCAATACTTGCAGCTCTAGATCTACCGATTGTTTGCGCTCAAGCAAATAGCGTCCTTGAAGCCTATCCAGCTGCCGATTAGCCAAAGTAACCAGATGATCTAATGTCAGCCCTTGGGCAAACTTTCTGAATTTATCGCCTTTTTGCGAACCGATGAGTGAGTGTAAATAGGCGATATCATCATAAGCTTGTTTGGCTTGGTTAAGCTCTAACAGCATTTGCTGCTGACTTAGGCGCTTTTGTTTATCGTCATCCAGTAAATGGTTCACTTGCCATAAGGTTTGTTTTATCTCACCTAACTGGGTCTCGACTTGTTGATGCTGCAAACTGACCTGTGCTAAATAGCCTTGCGCAGATTCTTGCTCTGACTTTAGCTCTGAATCTAGATCAGCCCCTTGAAGTAAGACTTTGTCTGAGCCTTGTTGCTGCTTTTCAGTCGTTAGCTGCTCATAACCAAATTGCTCTGCTTGGGTCATTAACGCTGTTAATTGCTGCTTGGCTTGTTCTACCAAGGTGCGCGCTTTTAACTGCTGCTCATTAAGTTGCTGCTGCAAGTTAATTAACTGCTCACGCTCAGCCTGAGGAATAATGGCTTGCTCAAATTCCGCTTGGCTAGCAAATGGGCTTTGGCTTAATTGCTGCTGCCACTGCTCGGTTGCCGCGGTTAACTCAGTCAATGCCACTGCAATTTGTTTATTAACGGCTTCAATATGCGCCTTAACATTATCTTGCTGCTGCTGATATTGATTCAATTGGCTTTGTAGCGCTGTTAACTGGCTTTCTGCTTGCTCAAGCATGGCTTGGCTAGCCTGCTTTTCAGTTAATGTTTGCTTATCGGCAAATAGCTGCTGCCTTTGGCTCGTCAACTTGGCTAACTCCGCTGCAACTTCAGTTAATTGCGCTTGCCGCGACTGTGATTGCTGCAACGCCTCTTCTAGTTGACTCGCCTGGGTTTGCTGTTGCTGCTGCAATAATTGTAATTGCTGCTGTGCTTCAAGTTGCTGATCGCTTGCTTGCTGCCACTGCATTATTTGTTGTTCAAGGGCGCTTAACCACGCTTTAAACCCAGCCATATCTGGCATAGACTCTGCGGTTTGCGCAATTGAATCGCTTAATTCAGTCACTAGGTTATTAAGGGTTTTATTCACCTCAATAAGCTGCAGATCAGCGTCCTGTAAGCCATTGTTGCAGCTTGTATGCTCTTGGGCTAATAAGCTTAATTGGTGCTGTTGTTGCTCAGCGGCGTTATTCGCTTGCTGGTACTGATCGTTTTGTTGTTGCAGGTGAGTTTTAGCCTGCCTGATATCGGCTAATCGCTGGGATAAGTTTTGCTGCAACTGCGCCATTTGCGCTACATAATCACTCAGCTGGCTATCATCAATAGCAAATGCAATTCCAAGTTGCTGACAAGTTTGCTGCCAGTCCTGTTGTAATTGCTGACTCTGCGCCGTTAGCTTAGCCACCGCTTGTGAGGCTGACTCATATTGTAACTGCAAGGTTTGCAATGCCAATTTAGCTTGCTCGCCTTGGATTTTAATCTTATCTAATTGCGCGCTAGTTTGTTGATGGCGCAGCTCTGTTTGCGACAAATCAACCGCTTGATATTCACTCACTAAAGGGTGATCCAACGAGCCACATAAGGCGCATGGCTCACCTTCTACTAACTTAGCCCGATGCTGGGTTAAATCAGCAATATGTTGCTCTTGTTTTAGCAAGCTTGTTAAGTCTTTTAACTGCTGATTTTTATCTGTCCACAAGACTCGTATTTGGGTTAACTCAGCTTGCTTTAACTCAATATCGTGTTGGGTTTGCGCGTTTTGCTGGCGATGTTGATTAAGATCTAATTGCAATTCACTGTAACGGGTCGACAAGTGTTCAAGCTGACTGCGCTTTGGCTGCTGAGTCACTATGTCATTATATTGCTGCTCAATGAGTGCTTCTTCATCACCGGCTAACAAGGTCTGTAATTGCAGCTGGGCTTGTTGGCGGCTGAGTTGATATTGTCCAAGTAACTGTTGCTCACTGGTTACTTGCGCTGTCAGTGTGCTTTGCTGCTGTTGGAGCTGAATTTGCTGTTGCTGAAAACGGGCAATTTGTTGCGTCAACTTAGTTTGCTGAGTCACTTGCTCGGCGTAGTTAGCATATTGCTGCTGCCACACACCAAGGCGAGTTTGGATCAACTTGCCCTGGGGATATTGGTTGATGACTTGCTGCTGCTGGGCTTGTAATGCCGTAACGGTTTGAATTTGTCCGCCGATGGCCTGCTGCTTTTGCTGTAATTGCTCTAGCAGCTGGGTTTGTTGCTGCTGAGACTGTAACTGCTGAGCATGTTTAAAGCTCACTTGCTCAATTTGATTATCAAGTGGCTGCACCTGAGTATCAATTAGCGTCACTAAATCCGTATGTTGCTGCTTAGCTAAACTAAAGTGCTGAGACTGCAACTGTTGCTCAGTGGCGATTTGACTTAATTGTGCGCTGGCCTGTTCAAGCTCAGTATTGCGCTGCTGTAACTGCTTTTGCAACTGTGCATGGCTGTTTTCAAGTTTGCTCATGCCTTCAAATAACGGAATTAAGCTTTCAGCTGGCTCACTGGCAGCTAACTTAGCTAAACTGGCTTGCTGGGCTTTAAGTTCAGTCTGCGCTAGTTGTAATTGTTGCTCACTGGCAAGATGTCGCTCAGTTGCTTGCTCAAGCTGCTTAGCCCACGTGACTTGCAGCTGCAGTTGCTGCAGTTGTTGCTGGCATAAATCGGCTTGCTCAATTAACTGAGTTTGCTCTATTTGTTTAAGGCTAATACTGTCATCATCTAGTAATTCAACGCTGTTTGATTTAGCTTCAAGCAAGGCAAGCTCCTGCTTTGATTGGCTAAATTTTTGATGTACTTGCTCCGAGATAAGCCCGTATATTTCTGTGCCGGTAAGCTCTTCAAGTAACTCAGCCCGTTCATTAGCTTTGGCATTTAAAAAGGCGGCAAACTGACCTTGGGATAACATCATCGATTTAGTAAATCGCGCGAAATCTAATCCGGTAATGGCTTCGGTTAATTCGGTTTTATGCTTAATTTGGCTGGCAAGAATTTTACCATCTTCAAGTTGCGCTAACTCAACTTGGGCATCTTGTAAATTGCCATCAACTTGACCACGGGAGCGTCGTTGGCTCCAAAAGGCGCGATACGCCTTACCTTTCACTTCAAACTCAACCTCGGCCAGACAATCGCTGGTGCCACGAGTCATGAGCTCATTGGTGGTTTTTGAAATTACCCCTAAGCGCGGGGTCTGATGATACAGCGCTAAGCAGATAGCATCTAAAATGGTTGTTTTACCCGAGCCTGTAGGGCCAATAATGGCAAACAGGCCGTTTTCTTTAAATGGCGACTGGGTAAAATCAATTTTCCACTCATTTTTTAATGAGTTAATATTTTTAAAACGCAGGCTAAGGATTTTCATTATTTTGCCTCCTCAACATGTTGCGCTGTGCCATTAAGCTGCTCATTCATTTCATCAAGGATAATATCAAACTGTTGTTTTACCCGTTCAAGTCGCTGTTGCTGCTCGGGTTCTGAAAAGTCTTCTTGGGCTAAACGGCGCTCAAACACTTCTGTGACGCTTAATTCAGTTAAGGTTTCATTATCCATTTGCTGAATTTGCTGTTGGCGCTGGCTACGAGCACGCTTAAGTTGCAGTACTTCTACAGGTAAGGCGTCGGTCAATTCGGCTATTCGGCTTTGTAAGTCGGTTAAAAAGTCTTGCTCGGCCACTTCGATACTCAGCCAAGTGACTTGATCGCTGCCTTGCTCAACTAAGGTTTCAAGCTGGGATGCGATTTCGGCCAAGCTGCCTTTAACACTTGCCATGGCTTGAAACTTGGGCACTTCAAGGGCACTGACCTCGGCTAATTTAGCCTTATCAAACTCAACCAAATACACACTTTTTTGACTGTTAAGTTCATCAAAACTTAAACTGATTGGCGAGCCGCTATAGCGAATATGCTCTGTTTTGGCGATTTTTTGCGGTCGATGAATGTGGCCTAGTGCAATGTAATCCGCTGCAGGAAACAAGTTGGCATTAAATGCATCAAGGCTACCAATATAAATGTCTCGCACCGACTCACTGGTGCTGGCACCCACTGTGGTTAAATGCCCTGTGGCAATAATGGGTAATGGCGTAGTTTGCTGGTTATTAATTGCTTGGGCATGAGCAAAACAGCGCTGATATAAATCGGCGATTTCATTAGCTAACTTGCGCTGTTTATCTTCACTGGACTCACCCGACTCACTTAATACTATATCTCTAGGGCGTAAATACGGTAGCGCACATACAATCGCGCAGGGGTGATCATGACTATCAGCCACTAACAACACATGCTCAGCTGCGTTATCAAGCGCACCTGGGATAACCGTGGCATTTAAGCACGCCAGCAACTGCTTTGACTCACCTAAGGTAGCAACAGAGTCGTGATTACCACCAAGAACGATAAGCTTACAATTTGTTGCTTGAATATCGACAATAAATTGATTGTACAAACTGCGGGCATAACTTGGCGGCGTGCCAGTATCAAAAATATCGCCAGCGACAATCAGTGCATCAACCTGATGCTGGCTAATTTGTGCTAACAACCACTGCAAAAATGCCTTGTGCTCAACAGCGCGACTTTTACCGTAAAAGTTTTGACCAAGGTGCCAATCAGATGTGTGAATAATGCGCATGAAAACCTTTTCTGTTCGATGTGTTGTTATTGAAATCTGTCATAAAACGCTTAATTAGTCTGGAGATATAAGTCACTTACCCGTACTGCGCCCACAATAATTTAAAGCTCATTAAAAA
Source organism: Shewanella sp. 10N.286.52.B9 (assembly GCF_002873635.1). Taxonomy (NCBI): domain Bacteria; kingdom Pseudomonadati; phylum Pseudomonadota; class Gammaproteobacteria; order Alteromonadales; family Shewanellaceae; genus Shewanella; species Shewanella sp. 10N.286.52.B9. The sequence continues at coordinate 57,984 of NZ_MCTY01000217.1, read as the reverse complement.
TGCCATGGTGATCACCAGCGGTTTAATAATTTTTACCCCTTTGGTCATCACTAAGCGTGAGCCAAAAGTTGCGCCGATAGCTTGCCCGACTAACATAATAAGCCCTAATAAAACCGCCACTTGGCCGCCAATCATAAAAAAGATTAACGATGACACATTAGTAGCAAAGTTAAGCACTTTGGCATGGGCGGTGGCTTTAGCCAGTCCGTAACCTGCCAGTGACACAAAGGCTAAAGCAAAGAAACTGCCGGTTCCGGGTCCAAAAAATCCATCATAAAACCCCACCCCAAGAGCGGCAGTAAAAGCAAACATGGCAGGTGTCAGCACTTGTTGTTTATCTTCTTCTGAGATTTTTTTAGAAAACAAAAAATAACAGCCAATGGCGAGGATAAGAAATGGTAATACCAGTTCTAATACGGTGACATCAATCATTTGTACAATAATGGTGCCCACTGCAGCGCCAATAAACGCGCACACAATGGATAAGCGTGCTTGTTTTAAGTCAACCATGCCTTTGCGAATAAAGTACAAACTAGCAAAAAAGCTGCCGCCACAAGCTTGCAGCTTATTAGTACCTAAAGCCGCAGCTGGCGGTAAACCCGCCCACATCAATGCAGGAATAGTGAGTAAACCGCCACCACCGGCAATGGCATCAATAAAACCCGCCAATATGGCGACGAAAAATAATATAACAGCAATTTGTAGGGTTAACTCGAACATTAGATAGGTCTATAAATCAAAATAATACGCTATTAGACCTGCTTTAATGGCAAAATTCAAAAGCTATCTGCATTAGATTGTGCCTTAGTTTATCCAAACGTTTACGTCGCTATTTTTAATAACACTGAGCCTGTGAACATTTAATAATTGTTGACAGATATCGGCTAAAAAACGCAAAAAGGTAACCTAAGTTACCTTTTTATTAGTGAGTAAAGTGATTGCGCTTTTTAACTGTGATTAACAGTGCAATTAAAAGCCCCAGAACAAGTTGGTGATTAAAAACAGCACCAACATACTTATGAAGTTAATAATCATACCTGCACGCATCATTTCAGATTGCTTGATATAACCTGAGCCAAAGACAATGGCATTAGGCGGGGTGGCGACAGGCAACATAAAGGCGCAAGAAGCTGCAATACCAATCACTACTGAAATCATCACTGGCGATAAACCTAAGGGCTCAGCAATTGCAGCAAAAACTGGCACCAGCAATGCTGCACTAGCCGTGTTACTGGCAAACTCAGTTAATAACACCACAAAGGTAATCACTGCAATCATAAATAGCGCCATGTGGGCATCGCCAAAAATATCTGTCACAAAGTGGGCTAGAAACACACTGGTGCCTGTGGCTTTTAACACTGCACTTAACGTGAGGCCACCGCCGAACAGGATAAGTACTCCCCAGTCCGTAGTCGATTCGATTTTTTTCCAGTCCACTAATTTAAGGCTGGCAAGCACAACTACCGCACCTAAAGCAACAATGGTATCAAACTTACTGATCCCACCAAGTGCTTGGGCTAATGGTTTACTGAATATCCAACCACAAACTGTAGCTAAAAATATAATCAGGGTTAATTTTGCACTAACGGTCATTTTTACATTTTCTGTTTTTATCTCACACACAGTCGATAAATCAGGTTTTAAAAATAGATAAAGCGCGATTAACATGCTTGGTAACATAATAGCCACAGTGATTAAACCAAACTCGAGCCAATCACTAAAGCTTAAGCCCACTTGTGCCGCAGCAATGGCATTAGGCGGACTACCCACTAGGGTACCAATTCCACCAATGTTGGCAGAATACGCGATTCCCAGTAGCACGAACAAATAGGTTTTACGGTACTGTTTAAAATCCAGTTGATGCAAAATACCCAAGGCTAGTGGCAGCATCATTGCGGCTGTTGCCGTATTACTGATCCACATCGACAGCACTGCGGTCACTAAAAACAGTAACATACAAGCAATACTCAACTTACCTTGAGACAGCAGCAACACCTTTTGCGCAATTAAGCGGTCAATGCCCTGATGATTTAGCGCCGCCGCCAACACAAAACCACCAAAGAATAAGAAGATAATCGGGTTAGCAAAATTACTCATGGCGGTGGAAGTATCAAACACCCCCAAAAACACCGCTAATATCGGAATTAAAATGGCGGTAATACTGATATGAATCGCTTCGGTTAACCATAGAATAGCTGCAAAAATAAGTAGCGATAGACCGGTATTGACCCCTTGTTCAAAGGGTAATAAATGATATAGCAAGGCAAACAAGGCAATGTTGCCAAACAAGATGATGAAGTCAGTTTTATTGTTTTTGGTTGTCGTCGACTTTGTTGGGCAGTTTTCCATTAAAGCGTTCTCCCTTATTTTTTAATGACAACAATGTAAACAGAGTAATAGGTAAGATAAAGCATTGTTTTTGGTTGCTTGATTACATAGTCAAGCCTGCGCGGCGTGAGATGAATCCCATTACCAGCCACTGTTGTGACGCGCAACAATAGTAACACTAGATGTATTGTGGTTATTAAGTTTCAAATTGACGGAATTCGCCATTTAGTACTCTCAAACTGAATGTTTATTAGCGTTTAAATAATGTGACATAGATCTAACTGGCCCAGGATAAACTTGTAATAAGACAAAGTTAATTAGCGTTTCGTGATCTGTAATAAGCATAAGTGGTTTTAAATGCCGTTTAGAGAAATGATAAAATAGTGATGGGTGATGGGTGATGGGTGACGGGCTATTAATAGTAAAACTAGCTTAGCAAAAAAGATCCTTTAGCAGCAGGAATGCTCAATAGGGGCGTTAAAAAAGTAAAATAAAAACTCAGTAAGGCACATCCGCCTTACTGAGTATTAGTCGTTATGCGATTATACGATGCAATAACGCGAGCTTAGATTTCACCCGTCACAATGCAGTAACCAGTAACGGCCTCTTCACCGTGCACTTGAACCTTGGCATATAACTTATGATCAGCTAGCGGGTAATGATTGTATAAAAGGTAAGTGGGTGTTTCGCTGATGTCCTGGCCATCAACTGCATCGATGCGATAAATATTACTTAAGATCGGCGATTTATAGCCATCAATGTTAACCACAGGTTCATTTGAACGTAAAATATCAATATTAGCCATGGTGATATCATCACCACCAGCAACAGTGCATGATAGATCACTTGCATGCGCCATACCTGTCAGCGCGGCGATGCTCAAAGTTGAAACGAGTAGTGTTTTTTTAAAAGAGCTCATCAGGTGTTACCTCAATATCGTAAGTTATAGCTATTTTAATCAACTTACAGCAATTGAATAAATCCCATATGAAGGATATGACCCTACCACAAGCTAATTTGCATGACTCAAGTGTAGTATAAGAATACTGGCGATGATTCACCCTTCAAATAGGCCGCTTAAATGGGCTTTATATTGGCCAACATCGCTATCGATATTCGTTTTTTAATCACATCATTACTCATAAAGGCCTTTAGTGGTGTCATGCCTAAAAACTGATGGGCTTTATAGGGGCGCTGTATTTTTCGAGTTTATCAGCCAAGAAGTGCCGTTCTAGTTAAAGTAACCAACAAGAAAATTATAAAGTCACGCTAAGCTACACATCACTTGTGCCTATTCATTTAGCAAAGGATGATCTTTAACCGACAAGCTATACGAAAAAAAGCGGCTATCTTTTACAAAGCCAATTTTCTCATAGACAGATTGAGCAGGAAAATTCACTTTCGCGGTGCTTAAATCAACCCTTACGGCTTGAATACCGCGAGCCAATTCAATAGAGCATCGGATAAGTAAATTAGCGGCGCCTTGATTTCGATAGTCTGGCTCAACAAATAGATCATTTAACACTAATACTTTACCTAGCTCTGTGGATGAAAAACTTTGATAATTAAGCACGAAACCAATCGCTTTATCCGCTTCAGTGTAAGCCCCAAAAATAAACGCTTCTTGATTATTTAACCGTTCCAGCAAATAGGTAGCATACTCAGTCACGGCTTGCTCAACCCCGTAAAAATGCATATATTGGCTAAACAGAGGCAAAACATCATCAAGTCGTTCAGCAGTAATGCGTTTAATAATCATGGGATCCCTCTTACATTATCCTCGAATCATATAAGCCAATACGGCTTGTACCGGCTTTTGGGGCAGACATCCTTAACATAAGCCTGAAGGGCTATAAATCAAGATAACTACAAGCCAGAGTTTTGATACTCAACTTCATCGAGCCCTAACTGCTCGGCATAACTGCGGTTAGGAACGATACGAAATTCAAATTTCAAAATACTTAAGCAAGCCTCAAAAAAGCCTTCGCCAAGCCACTGCTTATCAAAGCTCATTAAGGCGTTAATCATGGCATCTGCGCCACTGCCTTGTTTAATCGACTCTGGAGAAATCGCATCGACAACACTTGCGACCAAGCCATATAAATCTTTTTCAGCATCGCCTTCTACAGACCACATAGTCGGATCGGCATATTGCGCAGCGTAATGGCTGGCAGCTATATCAGAACCTATACCAAAGTTTACTAAGGTAGCCTTACCGTCTCGGCAAATGATATTTTTAGGACAAATGGCCCCATGGTGAATATCTAAACTGTGCAAGTATTGTAGTGCTGTTAATAGTTGAATAAACCACAACCTGGGTTGACCCACTTGTATTGTGGCCACTTCATCAAGCGCGACCCCTTGTACCCAATCTCTGGCAATGAATAAATCATCCGACTGTGGCAATTGCCCAAATGCCAGCACACGCTCAACATGTGGATGATAAATTTTAGCCAGGCTGCGATACATGTTACTCAGGGTGTGCCATTGGTTATCCACATCTTGATAAACACTGACGCAGCATGGGAAGTTCCCTTGTAAATGCAATGCCCGCCATAGCTGGCTGCGAGGCGTTGCTGAAATAAAGTGATCGAGGCGGTAATGATGATCAACCACCGCGCCCTGCTCGATAACGATTTTGTGCGGTAAAGTGTCACACACACCTAAATCGATAACTGCAGATAAATCACAACGAATCGCGTCAAGGTCAATGGTGCTGCCTTTGGCTGCAGCGCGATACCATTGGTAAATACGTGGTTGTACGGTTTTTTCAGCTAATTCTAAAAAGGCCGTGGCATAAGCTTGTATATCTTCACTGGTATTAAGTGAATCTTTAATATCAATAAATTCAACGTCAGCGTCATCTGAGATAAATATACAATTATCTTCCCAGCCACCTATGGTGTAACCGCGGCGATGGATTTGCTGTAAGCCGGTGACACTGCGGCGCAGAATTTCTAACAGCTGATAAGTGGTTTGCTGTCCAATATCAAAAATATTCAGTGGCACACCACGGGGCATTCTGATGGGCAAGACCACCTGTTCACCATCTTGAATAAGTGGCGCGCAAAAAGGCACGCAGCTACAACCTGAAAGTGACTGAATCCGTTTAAATTCATCACGCAATTTTTGCTCGTGATAATTGGCATCAATACTGTCGTCAAACTCACTGGTCACCAGTATTTTCAACAGCCATGGCGCGGTCCAGCCACCCGGATTATATTCTGATTGCCAAACTTCCAAGCCTTGCTGCAGGAATAAACATTTGAGCTTAATGAAATCTTGAATTTTGTTGTTACGTTGCTCAACCAGTGCCACCTGGCCTATGGTGTCTAATACCATTTCTTTTTGAGTGTCGGTCACAGGATGAATATGCGGCGCCGTTAAGCCCCACTCTTTGGTTAACGCGGCGATGATTTTTGCAGGGGTATAAATACTCAGTTTACCGGTATCTTTTTCAACCAGAATTTCTTCGCCTTTACGCCCTGTAACAAACACCATGCCCTGACACCAAGGAGCATAAACGCCCACAGGAATTTTGTTCTTTAATTTACCCGCTAATACTCGGGCGACATAATTGGCTTTTGATAAACTATTGTCCACATGACGACCATCCAGTGACCAAGCATGTAAACCAGCGTTTAAGCGACCAATGTAGCCTTTTACGTCAACCACATACACACCAAACTCACCGACAACTAAGGCGTCAACCTCCATTGCTTGGCCTGTTTGAGTAGGAATTTCTACATTGGTTAAAAGGAGATAATCTTCAGGAAGTTCGTCAGATAAAAGAGAAAATGCCCAACGTTCGGCATCATTGACTGGGGTACCAAAGCTAATGTGTCTTGCCATTTAAAATGCGACTCCATAAATACTGCGGGATATTAACTTCCCTTAACTGCATATGGCTCCATCCTATAATATAAAGACACAAAAAAACCACCTAATTGGTGGTTTTTGTTTTCAATATTTTAACAGGCTAACTAGTGGGTGTGTGAGCAGTTGTCGTCACATTGATGCTCATCATCAGCAAACTCGTCATCACCTTCTTGATGTTGCATTACGCCCCATCCATCTGTCATGCCGTCAAACTCTTGGGCAAAGGTGTTTAACTCAAGTTCTTTAGCCACCAAGTCATCATAAGTTGGCACCATGTTTAAACAAACAATCAGCTCCCACTTTTCGATTTCTTCGCTAAAGTTAAGCTCTAACTCACCATTTGAGCCCATTGCTGCGAGTGCTTCTAATGCTGATTCTGCATCGCGTTGATCATCAAAAATCAAAAAGAAATCAACATCAAGTGCTACAGTTAAGTCAATACCAGACTCAGCCATTGCGGCTAACATTTTACCATTGTCATCATCAGGGAATTGCATGCTTGTATCCTTATGCTGTGGCAACAATTTGAATTTTATCGCCATTAAATTCAATGACATCACCAACGACACACTTTTTACGCTTACGTGTGTCAACTTCGTTGTTTACTGTGACTAAGCCTTCAGAGATGACATGCTTAGCTGCACCGCCACCATCGACTAAACCTTGTACTTTTAATACTTTATATAACTCAACAAACTCATCGCCACTCAAAAGTGCGAATTGTGCAACTTGGCTGCTCATTCAATTTTGGCCTTTAATCATAAATATGGGTTGCATTATACCTGATCACTGCTTAATACCAACCATCTCGCCGCTAACGAGTTATCAATTAACAAGCTGCTAGCATTTTTAGCGGATCGGGATGAATATAGTTGAAATTAAGCTGTTGGCAAATCAAATTACCATTTATTACTTTACTGGCTAATTGGGTTTGATTAAATTGCGGCGCTGCTAAGCCCAAGTCAGCAGTCGCTGCTTGGTAAAACTCAACGCGAGTAGGATGACTCGGCGCAGTTAAATTGTAATAGCTCGACACATTTTTCCCTGAGCTCGTCGCCGCCAATATGGCCTCTATTGCCTGAATGCAATCATCAAGATGAACCAAATTAACCGCGACATTTGCGCCGCTAACATCGGTTTTACCAGCAAAAAACTTACCCGGATGGCGCTTAGGGCCAATTAAGCCTGCAAAGCGCACGATACAAGCATTATCCATTGCAGCAATTAACGACTCCGCAGCCAATAATATTGCACTTTTATCATCATATGCCGCAGCATCCGCTTCGGTCATTATGCGATTTTTAGCAGGATAAACCCCTGTGGTACTGATAAAAATCACCCGCTGATATTGGCGCGGTGCAATCAAGTTGACCAAGGTTTGAATATGCTCAAGATAATGACTTTCACCTCGGCGCAGGCCCGGCGGAATATTAATGATTAACGCATCGGCTTCAAGTAAGCCTTCAAGCTGTGTTGCTTCAATATTTTGCTCACTTAAATCTAGCTTATAAGCATCAATACCCAGTGAGGATAACTGCTCACAACCAGCTTGGGTTCGCTTAGTGCCGCTAACCTGATAACCTTGTTTAACTAATCTTGTCGCTAATGGCAGGCCAAACCAACCACAGCCGATAATTGCAATACAGTTCATGAAAATCCTACGGGTTAAAAAACGCTAAAATTAATCATTAATATGGCAAACATAAAAACATACAGGGGCGTGAACTTCTAGCAAGTTAGCTAGTTTTTTTGATAAATCTTCTAGTTTTACCGTCTCAACAATCGTTACCCCTTCATCAATTAAGCATCTAAAACTGGCCTGAGTACCATGAGCTGAACAACTAACTACATGGGGCTGCTTAGATGCGGTTGATGTCATCATTACCTTGGCGATACTACCATCGGACAATTTAACAATGGAGCCCGGAGGAAAAACGCCTAACGTTTTCACTAGTATGCTAATCAAGGCTTTATCATGTTTATCAGCACGGCTTTTAAATAAGGTGCCTAATGCCAATTGTGCTGAGCCTGTGCTTTCTAACAATACCGTATAGTCATTCGCTAGAATCACGATTTGGGTCAATAAAGGAATGTGATTTTTGGTGAGTTTATTGGGGTAACCACTACCATCGATATACTCATGATGATGTAGCACAATATCCAACATGGCTTTAGGGAATAAACCACTTCTATCTAGCATTTCATAGCCGATATTGGGATGGGTCTTTATATAGTTTCGCTCGTGACTAGTTAAATCAATGCGTTTGCGACGTATGGCATCAGGTATTTTTAATTTGCCAATATCATGAAACACACAGCCTAACGCAAGATCTCGCATTTGCGCAGGGGCTAACTCAAGGCTGTGCCCCATTAAAATGGATAACACAGCAACCGAGATCCCATGCTGAGCCATGTTTATTTCTTTATCAGCACAGTTAACTAATCCAATTTGTGGCTGTTTGGTTTCATGTAAATGGGTTAATAGTAACTCCACGACTGTCACTGCTTCTCGATGTGATACCGGCGGATCACTAATGACTTTACTATATGCGGGGCGAAGATTACTGCAGGCTTTACTGAAGCGAACTCGACTTGTATTTACTGACTTTTTGATTATGGCGTTAATATCAAACGCGGGGGCCACTTCCGCAGCAACCACAGGTTGACTGATAACGGGCTCAACAAATAAATGCTGACCGTCAATCACAGTCACATAGTTAATGCCTAAGCTATTAATCAGTTCAATTTCTGCTTGGGAGCTAATCAGTACTTTATTACGAAAAAACGGATTATTAAACCACGATAACGGCAGTTTTACCGTCATACCGACCACCAGTTGTGATAACGGTATATTGATAGGCTCAGTTTTAGCCACTACTTTAGCCAAGATAAGATCCTTTTTAACCGCCATAGCAGCCGCTGGTATTGGTTTTTATTTCTGTCAGCTACTATGACTTAACATGTTTTACTTATTCACCTTTATCGAGTCGGTTATTTCTGTTGCAATAACTTTATTAGACACGCCTCGATTATGTTTGGCTGACTCGACAATCTTTTGAGTATGCTGCGCGGCTTGTGACTGTTCATCTGGCTCATAAAGTTGAGCATCTTGTTGTTCTTTCGCCATGGCAAGTTCAGCTTCTACTGCCATATAATCGGCTTCATTTTGCCAATCTTTAAAATAATGCTGCAATCGTTTTGATTTTAATAAATAAATAGCTGACCAAAAGATAAATAATGCATCAAGTGCAAAGCTGACTTTGAAAACAAAATGATCGTGAACCAGGCGTTGGCTAAGTAATAAAGCATCAACAATCAGTAGTAGCCATAGAATGTACTTAATCTGATTAAATAGCGGCCTTAATACCTGTGGGCTGCGTTTTCGCTCCGCAATCACTAATCCATAAATCAATACCGCACCAACCCCGCTCGCTAATGCCAGTAAAAAATCGCTTTTTTCAGGATAAAATAGTCTCACGAGCCCAGTGCGATCGTTAAATTGGGTTAACGATGCAATAAAGACACACCAACCACGGGCGAGAAAGATCAGCATTAAATACAAAAATATCGGCGGTTTTATATGGCCCTTGTCATCAAGCCAAGTGATATTGCTAAAATTCACAGGGTATCCAGTTTATTAGGTAAAGGCTTACTTGCTTAGTTCGAAGCTAGGTAAGCCTTAACTTATACTATTAATAAATTGCCAGTAGCTACTTTTTAAGATTATTTAAAGCGACTAATTGTTAGTGATTAGTGTTTATTAATTAATAATTAGTGACTTAGCAAATCTAATAAGCCTTGTTCATCAATCACTTTCACGCCTAAGTCTTGGGCTTTGGTTAACTTAGAACCTGCAGCCTCCCCCGCGACTAAACAGTCGGTGTTTTTAGAAACACTGCCGGCCACTTTTGCCCCCAGCGCTTGTAACTGCGCTTTAGCATCGTTGCGATTTAACTGAGTTAAGGTACCTGTTAATACCCAGGTTTGGCCTTTAAGGCTTAAGGCTGACTCATCAACGGCTTCAAGAGCAGGCCAATTTACACCCGCAGCGACTAACTTATCAATCACTTCAAGGTTATGGGGCTGAGCAAAAAAATGCGCTATATGTTTGGCAACAATCACGCCGACATCATCCACTTCAATTAACTCATCAATGCTGGCCGCTTTAATGGCATCAAGGGTTTTATAATGGCTGGCTAAATTGGCTGCGGTGGCTTCACCAACTTCACGAATACCTAAGCCATAAATAAATCTTGATAAGGTAGTGGTTTTGGCATCATCAATGGCGGCAACAAGCTTAGTCGCCGACTTCATTGCCATACGTTCTAGCATGGTGATCATCGATGCTGTAAGGGTAAACAGCTCAGCAGGGCTTTGTACTAATTCTTTATCAATCAGTTGCTCAACCACTTTGTCGCCCATGCCATCGATGTTTAATGCTTTGCGAGAGGCAAAATGTTTAATGGCTTCTTTACGCTGGGCTTCACAAAATAAGCCACCACTGCAACGTGCTACCGCTTCACCTTCAAGCCGCTCGACTAAACTGTCACACACTGGGCATGCTGTCGGGAAGGTAATCTCTTTAGCATCATCAGGGCGCTTTTCAGCCACAATGGCAACAATTTGCGGGATAACATCACCCGCGCGGCGAATAATCACCGTATCGCCGACTTTTACGCCTAAACGCGCAATTTCATCAGCATTGTGAAGCGTGGCATTTGATACGGTAACACCGCCAACAAACACCGGTTTTAAACGCGCAACCGGCGTCACCGCACCGGTGCGGCCAACTTGAAAATCAACCTCTTCAAGTAGCGTCATCTCTTCTTGCGCGGGAAACTTATAGGCTATTGCCCAGCGCGGCGCTCTAGCGACAAAGCCTAACGTTGTTTGTTTGGCAATATCATTTACTTTAATTACCACTCCGTCTATTTCATAAGATAAACTGCTGCGGCGCGTCATAATATCGCTATAGTAAGCAAACACTTCAGGTAAGCTGTCACAGACTTTAACTTCTTGACTAACAGGTAAGCCCCATTGTCTTAATTGGGTAAGCTGGCCAAAGTGACTCTGTGCCATTGGCGAGCTTTCACCTTCGACCACACCTAGAGCATAAGCGTAAAAGCCTAATGCGCGGGTGGCGGTGATTTTGCTGTCTAATTGACGAATACTGCCAGCGGCGGCATTACGTGGGTTAACAAAAGTCTTCTCGCCTTTGGCCTGTTGACGCTGATTAAGCGCATCAAATGCTGCTTTAGGCATGATCACTTCCCCACGCACCTCCATCAGTTCAGGGAAATCATCACCCCGAAGCTTTAACGGAATCGAGTTAATGGTGCGCACATTATCTGTGATGTCTTCACCTACGCTGCCATCGCCTCGCGTTGCTGCGCGCTCTAATACGCCATTACGATATAAAATACTCACCGCTAGACCATCAAGCTTTGGCTCACAGCAGTAACTGACCGTATCTACTTTATCACTAATACGTTTATTAAAGGCTTCAAAGTCTGCTTGCTCAAAGGCATTATCTAAACTGAGCATCGGCTTTAAATGGGTAATTTGATCAAACTTGGCCAGTGGCGCGCCGCCAACTCTTTGGGTGGGAGAATCAATGCTAATCAACTCAGGATGAGCCGTTTCAAGCGCGATAAGGCGCTGCATTAAACGGTCATACTCAGCATCAGGAATACTCGGCGCATCATCCACATAATAAAGAATATTATGACGGTGTAGTTCACTGCTAATTTGCTGTATTTCTGTTTTAATGTCTTGCATAAAATCACTCATCTAAAAAGCAAACAAGGCCGCAAGTGCGGCCTCATTGTAAAATATAATAAAATTTAAGAAACGGCTCGAATTCGGCTTAAGTATGCTTGTTTATTAGTATCAGTCCAGGCGTTACGCTTGTCGTCTAACACTTCAGCGCCTAAGTCATCAGCCAGTTGCTGGGCTGAATTAAGCATAATTGAGAAATTTCTTAACGCATCGCCATGGCAAGGCAATGTCATAAATAACACCACACCTTGAGTGGCAAACTGTTCCATATTGTCAGGGTCAAATACCCCAGGCTTTAACATGTTAGCCATGGAGAATAGCACTTTTCCATTACCGGCATTATCTTGATGACGATGGAAAATATCCATATCGCCGAATTTAAAGTTAAGCGATAACAAACAAGGTAATAGCTCGGCGCCTTGTAATTGTTCACCGTCACGGGCAACCACATGCAGTACTAATACATCTTGCGGCTCGCCAAGTGGCTCTTCTACTGGCTCAGCCTTTGGCACAGTTTCGACAACAGGAGTGAGCGGCTCTTGTGCTAAGGTTTGATGTTCTGGCGAATGAACACTTGCAGAGCTCACATTAGATTCAGCTTTGGTTACTGAGGCTTTTTCAATAGGGTCGTCAATCAAAGGTTCATTAGAGTCATCATTAAACTCTTCACCAAACAGCGCTTGCTGGGTTGGTATATGCTCTGGTTCTTTGGCAGCGGTAGTCATTACGGGATCTTTTCTACCCGGATGGTAACTTGGCGCTTGCACATTCACTGCTGATTGGTTTTGTAGGCCAATGCCCTTTTTTGAACCCGCTGCAGTAATTTCTAGCTCTGCACTATCAAGTTGACTGCTGCTTACATTAGGCTTTAAATGTGGGCTAACCTTCGACTGTCTCATAACAGGCTCAACTGAGACCTCGTCAGCTTTAACCCGTCTCACTTCACCAATACCATCAGCGTCAAACCCCTGTGAGTCACGCTGCTCTGCTTGGCCTTTATAAAACCCCGTCATTGGGTTGTCTTTTAACGTTTTAGGTTGTTGTTTACGAATAGACCAAAACCCATGTACCAATACTGCGATAATCGCTATTGCGCCTAGTATTGACAAAACCAGTTGAAAATCTTCCATTGGTGACCCTGTAATCCTATTTATTCTATTTATTCAGCGTCGGCAAGTGCCACCGCTTCTTCGATATCGACTGCGACTATACGTGAAACGCCCGGTTCATGCATAGTGACACCTATTAATTGATCAGCCATTTCCATGGTGATTTTATTATGGCTAATATAAACAAACTGCACACTCTGTGACATCTCTTTTAATAAGCGGCAAAAACGCTCAACGTTGGCATCATCTAAGGGTGCATCAACTTCATCAAGCATACAAAATGGTGCTGGATTTAGTCTAAATATGGCAAATACTAATGATAAAGCGGTTAAGGCTTTTTCTCCACCACTAAGAAGGTGAATAGTACTATTCTTCTTGCCGGGTGGTTGCGCCATAATGGTCACACCCGTTTCAAGTAAATCATCATCCGTTAAGGCTAAATAGGCTTTACCACCGCCAAAAACCTTAGGGAATAACTTTGATAAGTCCGCATTGACCGCATCATAAGTGGTTTTAAATCGAGTGCGAGTTTCCTTATCGATTTTACGAATGGCCTCTTCAAGTGTGGCTAAGCCTTTATTTAAATCATTATCTTGATTATCTAAATAAGCCTTACGTTCACTTTGCTGCTCAAACTCTTCGATTGCCGCGAGGTTAATGGCCCCTAAATGACTGATTTGAGCTCTTACTTTATCAAGGTTTCGCTGCCATACAATGACTTTAGCTGTTTCAGGAATATGCGCTATCACATCTTGAATCTTTATCTGTTGTTCTTCAAGTAACTGAAATTGGCCATCGGCCTGACCTTTTAATCCTTCACGACGTAACTTTAACCCGCTGAGAGACTGAGTCAAGTTTTGCAGTGCACCAAGCTGTTGTTTTTGAATCAATACCGCACTATCGAGCCGAGTTTGTAACTCTGCCTGCTGTGTACGATTTGAATTCAGTAATTGTTGTTTAGCTTGCTGAATGTCGAGTTGCGCGTTTAATTGTGTTTGCAGCTGTTGTAATTGCTGCTCACCTAAACTGGCATTAGTTTGCTGCGAAGATTCCCGCAGCTGCTTGATTTGCGCTGTGGTGGACTCGCTCTGCTGGGTTTGCTGGCTAATATTGGCTTGTAATACTGCTACTTGAGTGTGCAATTGTTGCATTTTTTGCCGGCAACTATTGCTATCACGCTCTTGCTGACTGCGGTTAGCTTTATAATCTCGTAGCTGCTGACTGGCAGTTTGCCAATCTTGATTTACTTGCTGCTGGGTTGCCAACTGCTGTTGATGCGTTTGCTGGGATAACTCAAGCTCGGCAGTTAATCGCTCTATCGCTTGTTGACCTGCGCCAATTTGTCCTTGCAGCTGAGCCACTTGTTCATCAAGGCTTTTTTGTCGGCGTAATCTGTCTTGTTGCTGCAGCACCAAACTGTGGCTCTGAGCATCAAGCTTACTGCAATCTAATTGCAACTGGTGATGTTTAAGTTGAGATTGACTCAATTGCGCGTGAGCATCGCCAACTTGCTGAGTTTGTAAGCTCACTTGCTGCTGCAACTGCAACAATTGCTCATTTAATTGGCTAATTTGTATTTGTAATTGCTGGTACTCATTTTTAAGTGCCAGCTGTGATTGCTTAGAGTCGGCTTTTTTAAAGACAAAGCCATGACCCACTAAATAACCATCTTGGGTGGCAATAATGCCATCTGAGCTTAACTGCTTAAGCTGCGCTTTTGCCTCATCAACACTGGCGCACCAGCTTACATGGTGAAGCCAAGGGGATAAATTAACCGCAGCGCTAATTTGGTGATTCAGCGCGCTCACCTCACCTGTGGCAATAAAACCACTCACTGATGGGCCAATTGCACCACCAGCATCAATCACTTTGGTGGCTAAAATGCCTTGCAGTAATACATCAACAGCCTTTTCCCAGCCTGGCGTTACCTCAATGGTTTGCCATAAAGCTTGCTGATCATCGTCATTGCTGGTTAGCCATTGCTCAATCAGCTCACTTCTGGCGCTTAGTGACGATAACTGCTGTTTTTGCTGCTGATAATCTTCACTTGCCTGAGCTAGCTGTTGTTGCTTATCTTCAAGTTCATCAGTGAGTTGATGCTTGATTTCATCTTCTAATTCAAGTTGCTCTTTAAGGGCGGTTAACTTGAGGTCAAGTGCGGTTAATTCAGCTTGTGAGTCAGACTCAGTATTTCGCTGCTGCTCAGCACTAAGTTCGATTAACTGCTTTTGTTGCTGCGACAGCATTTGTTGTTGATGCTGCAATTTGCTCTGGGTTAGTGCCGCTGCCATTTTGGCATTCGCCGCGCCATCAGATAACACCGATAAATGCTGCTGTAAGTCTGCCGCTTTTTGCTCAACATCTTGCAGCTGAGCATCAATAACGCCCAGCGCTTGTTCTGCTGCAACAAGTTCAGGTTTGCCCTCAGCTAACTGCGCCGTTAATTGTTGCTCTTGCAGCATCAAGGTTTGCAACGCATTACTAGCAACTTGCTGCTGCGAAATGAGATCTGCTAATTGTTTTTCCAGCTGATTATCTTGTAGCTGTTGATGTTTAAGCTGTTGTTCAAGCTTAGCGATTTCTGTGCCTGCTTGATAATACTCGGCCACCAGCTGTTGCTCAGCAGCGGTTAATTCTGCAATTTGGGTTTTAAGCTGAGTAAGGGTTAATTCAGTGGTTTCACCATCAGCATTGGCAGCAGCTAAATTAACTTCAAGTTGTAAAATCTCTTGGGCAATATTGTCACTTTGGCTTTTAAGCTCTTGATAGCGCATCACCAACAATTGCGCATGTAAGTCGCGTTCTTGTTGCTTAAATTCACGATATTGCCTGGCCGCCTGCGCTTGTTGTTCAAGCTTGTCGATTTGGCTACCGAGCTCTAAGCGAATATCACCCAGTCGCTCAAGGTTTTCACGGGTATGACGAATACGGTTTTCTGTTTCACGGCGACGTTCTTTATAACGGGAAATCCCTGCGGCTTCTTCAATAAAAACCCGCAGTTCTTGGGGTTTAGATTCAATAAGACGCGAAATCGTCCCCTGCTCGATAATGGCATAGCTGCGAGGACCCAAACCTGTGCCCATAAATAAATCAGTAATATCTTTACGGCGACACTTTTGACCATTCAAAAAGTAATTTGAGTCACCATCGCGACTGACTTGTCTTTTTACCGATATTTCTTGATAACTGGCATATTGGCCTGCTAATCGACCATCGAGATTTTCAAAGCTCAACTCAATGCTGGCAACTGACACGGGTTTTCTGGCGCTAGAGCCATTAAAAATCACATCCATCATCGAGTCGCCACGCAAATGCTTAGCAGAGCTTTCGCCTAGCACCCAGCGCACGGCATCAATGACATTGGATTTACCACACCCATTTGGACCTATAATGGCCGTTAAAGGTTGGTTGAAGGGGATTTTGGTGGAGTCAACGAACGACTTAAAGCCAGCAAGTTTTATTTGTTTTAATCGCATTATGCTTGTGAAGTTGTTCCAGTGAGATTGATTAAGAAGCGTCGATGAATAATCATGTCGTCTGCGTAACACAGATAAAGTACAACTTTACCAATCGCGCTGCATTTTGTAACGATTTTTATGACTTAAACACACTTTAAGGCTTGTTTTCCGCTCAATGCATCACCACAATCGTAATAACTAGTTTTTTCAAGGATGTAATCGATGCCAATTAAACCAACGAAAAGTGGTGTTAATTATTTTATGGATGGGTTTAAGCTCATAAAACAACCTGGGCTAAGAACCTTTGTCTTCATTCCATTAATGGTTAACTTAGTTTTATTCTCAACGGTCATTTATTTTGCAATTGGTAAATTAGATGAAATGTTTGCTTGGATGAACGGCCAAATTCCCGAATACCTCACATGGTTAAATTTTTTCCTGTGGCCACTGGCGGTTGTTAGCTTATTAGTGGTGATGTCTTTTATCTTTAGCTCAGTGATGAACTGGATAGCCGCGCCCTTTAATGGTCTGCTGGCTGAAAAAGTTGAGATGCATTTAACCGGTAAGTCACTTAACTCTGGCACTACGGTGGATTTAATTAAAGATTTACCGCGAATAATGGGTCGAGAGTGGACTAAATTAAAGTACTACCTGCCTAGAGCATTACTGTTTCTATTGTTATTTATCGTGCCTGTCGTCGGCCAAACCGCCGCCCCTGTCTTATGGTTTTTATTCAGTGCATGGATGATGGCAATTCAGTATTGCGACTTCCCATTCGATAACCATAAAGTCCCCTTTGACGATATGAAGTTTGCCCTCAATCAAACTAAAGGCACTAGCTATACCTTTGGCGCAACAGTGACGCTGTTTTCAATGATCCCGATAGTGAACTTTATCGTCATGCCGGTAGCAATTTGCGGCGCCACTGCCATGTGGGTTGATAAATACCGTGATGCTTATAAGCATCCAGAAATAGCACCTGAATAGTTTCGCAATGAGAATATCGTTGTTGATTCTGCGGTATTGATATCAAGAGGCCTCGACATTTTGTTGAGGCTTTTTATTGCATATCTGTCTCTTACTGAGGTTTGTGACTAATACTTTGATTATTTGCTGTTGCCTTTAAGTATGCATATGAGGCTAACGTTAGGAAGCCGCCTATCGAGCATGCGTCATCCTAGTTTTTAACAAGTAAATATTTATCAATTGTTAATTCCAAGCCCTCAAACGCAAGTAACAATTAAAAACATTTTAATCACATAAAATTAACGACTTTAGTATGACTTTCTGCGACAATCTCGCAAACTAACAATAAGTTACAGATTCATCATGAGAAGTATTGTGAAAAAATACCTGACAACACCTTTGTTTCTATCAAATTCCACCATTAGAAGCGCAGCTATTTTAAGCGTTTTTTTTAGCACTTTTCTGCTCCCTGCTTCTGTTATCGCTGGTGATGCAAGTCAATTTAATATCGCCATTCCAACCTTATCCGAGGCTGTAGAAATCGATGGCGAGTTGAATGAGCCACAGTGGCAACAAGCTGCCACTATGCAGCTTAAATATGAAACCTCACCGGGTGAAAACATTGCCGCCCCCGTTAGCACTGAAGCGAAAATATTTGCCACAGAAACCAGTTTGTTTGTTGCCTTTTTGGCTAATGACCCAAACCCTGAACAGATCCGCAGTAATTTACGTGACCGCGATAGCTCATGGGGTGATGATCAAGTTGGTATTAAGCTCGACACCTTTAATAATGCCCGCCTTGCCTATCAGTTTTTTATCAACCCTTATGGGGTTCAAAATGACTCTATTGAAAATGAGTTAACAGGTGAAGAAAGTGATGCCTGGGACGGTATTTGGTATGCTAGTGGTCAGATCACAGCCCAAGGTTATCAAGTTGAACTAGAGCTACCATTAAGACTATTTAACTTTGATGACAATAAAGACCTGCAAACTTGGGGCATTGAATTAATTCGCTTTTACCCAAGAAATGAAACCCATCGTATATCAAGCCATAAAATTGATCGTAATGTGTCATGTCAATTATGCCAACTCGGCACCGCAACAGGCCTTGAAGGCGCTAAGCAAGGTAAAGATATTCAAATTACGCCATCAGTGGTGGCAACCAGTAATAATCAACGTAATCTTAATCCTAACCAGCCTTGGGAAGATGATAATCATGTTGAAGCTGGGCTCGATTTACGTTGGGGCATCACCCCTACAACGTTATTAAATGCCACCATTAATCCTGACTTTTCCCAAGTAGAAGCCGATTCTGGTCAGCTAGATGTTAACAATACTTTTGCGTTATTTTACCCTGAAAAACGTGCTTTCTTTTTAGATAATAAAGATTATTTCGATACCCAATTAAGCCTATTACACACTCGTAATATTGCCTCACCTGACTATGGGGTAAAGCTTACCAGTAAAACTGATGATCACACTTTAGCTGTGTTGGCGGCTAATGACGAAAATACCCAGTTTTTAATCCCGGGTAACTTAAGCTCAGATATCGCCACCATTAACGAAGAAAGCTATAACCTTGCAGCAAGGTACCGCTTTGATCCCAACAAGAAGCTATCTTTTGGTGGTCTGGTTACCGCTAAAACCTCAGAGAATTACCATAACTATGTTGCCAGTGTTGATATCAAGTATCAGCCCACTGAGCAAGATACTTTTACCGGGCAATATGTATTTTCAGACACGCAATATCCTGATGATTTGTTTCAACAGTTTTGCCAAGGCGAGGATTGCAGCGCACCGCCACAAAGCTGTGAGTTGGGTAATTGTGAATACAATGAACGCGTGCTACGCACTAACAAGCAAGATAACTTTTCCGACAGTATGTACCGGGTAAGCTACGACCATATTCGTCGTAACTGGCGCGCCTTTAGCCGTTATGAATCCATTGGTGAAGACTTTAGAGCTGACTTAGGTTTTATTGACCGAATTGATGCCAGTAAGTTTGTCGTCGGCGGTAATTATGTTTGGTACCCAATGGAAAACTTTTTCAACAAAGTGGTATTTGGCGGCGATTGGGACATTACCCACAATCAAAATAATGAAAAAATTGAACAAGAAGCTGAGGTGTATATTGAGTTTAACGGCGGCTTACAAAGTTACATCTCAACCGGTTTTGTTCACAAAGACCGCGTAGGTAGACGCCATGATGGCTCATCACTGGCCATTGATGGCAATGCCACCATGTACGATATTAATTTCAATTGGTTGTACGCCAACTTTACCCCGATACAGTCACTGAAATTAGAAATTGATATGAACTACGGTGATGATATTGATTACGCCAACGACCGTGCGGCTACTGTGACTATGTTTAACCCAGCGGTGGAGTGGAAGGTGACTGAGTCAATCATCTTAGATGTGAATCATCGCTACCAAACCCTTGATGTTGATGAAGGTACTTTGTTTACCGCTAACCTGACTGATTTACGTCTCAATTGGCAAATCAGCTTAAATAGTTTTTTACGTTTAAGCAGTGTCTATACTGATATTGAGCGCGATCCAAGTTTATATCAATACCAATCGCCGAATAAGCAAAGTCAGAATTTAGGCAATGAAATTTTATATGGCTATAAGCTAAATCCACAAAGTGTATTTTATCTGGGTTATTCCGACGGCTTGGTTGCTACCGATGAAATCGATTCATTAACCCAAAAAGATAAAACCTACTTTATGAAAGTAAGTTATGCCTGGTTACTGTAGTTATTAGTCGTTAGTTGTTTAAGATTTTACCCATTGATGATCAAAAAGACTGCCTTGGCAGTCTTTTTGATTTAGTTGAAAGTACACACAGTTAAAATTAAGTCTTCTCTAAAATAATACTGCCAACAGAGTAGCCTGCTCCAAACGAGCAAAGCAGACCTAAATCACCAGTTTTAAAGTCCTGATTATATTTATTAAAAGCAATAATCGAGCCCGCTGAAGCCGTGTTTGCGTATTCATCTAATACCACTGGTGCCTGCGCTGCATCCACATTGTCACCAAGCAGTTTACGCACCACAAACTGATTCATATTGATATTGGCTTGATGTAACCACAAGCGTTTAAATTCATTAGCTTGTATCTGCTCTTGTTCGAGTTGCTTGTCTAAATGCTGATAAATCATTGGCAACAACTCTTTAAATACCTTGCGCCCTTGTTGATGAAACAACTTATCACTGCTGTTAGCATTGAGCGGATCACAGCGATTCATATGGCCAAAATTACTGCGGATATTATTAGAGTAATCAGTAACGCATTTGCTCGACAGCACATTAAAAGCAAACTCAGTGTGAGCATTGTTCGCTTTTTCAACCACAACTGCGGTTGCGACATCGCCAAAAATAAAGTGGCTATCGCGATCGCGATAATTAACCTGCGGCGAACATATTTCAGGATTAATCACCAATACCCTAGATGCTGTACCTGACTGCACGGCATTGATCGCATTGACTATGGCAAATGTAGCTGACGAACACGCCACCAACATGTCGTAGGCAAAGCCCTTTGTGCCCATGGCTTGCTGAATTTCGATAGCAATTGCAGGGTATGAGCGCTGAGTATAAGCACAGGCAACAATCACTAAGTCAATGTCACTGGCGAGCAGTTTAGCCTGTTCTAAGGCTTTATTCGCCGCCGCGATACCCATTTCAGCCTGCATAGATAATTCGGTACTTGGGCGATCTTTTATCAAAGGCATCATGATGTCAGGCTCTAAAATGCCCTCTTTGACCATCACATAACGCTGCTTAATTCCTGAGGCTTTTTCGATAAATTCAGCCGATGAGTGGGCTAATGCGTTTAATTCACCATTCGCGATTAAGCTAGCATGCTGGCTGTTATATTGGTCGACGTAACGATTAAGGCTTGTTACTAGCTCTTCATTACTAATGCTATGGGGTGGGGTGTAAAGTCCACTTCCTGAAATCACCACTTTGTTCATATTATATCTGCCATTAAGGTATTGGGGAGTAACAAGTTTCCCACCTCGACATTGCCATACTGATAACTTTTGGCCATCTGGTTAATACAGGGAAAATTTTACAATTAAAACAAGTCTATTGGGTTCTGGCATTTTCGCTAAGCACTAATTGACGATTTGCTAAAGGTCTGACCATCTAAGCGAGTAATAATGTGCTTAACTGTTGCAGCAAAAGTAAATGATTGTTAATTAAGAAGATGCTTTATTATTATAGTAGAGTTTGCTTTAATAACTAAAAGGAATAACGAATAACTAACTGTCACTGTTAAAGCCACCTAAACCGATTATCATTAGACAATGCAAACAAGGAGCTAAACCATGAGCAACATTTACGAAGACAATTCATATACGCTAGGTAATACCCCACTAGTGCGCCTTAATCGAGTAAGCAATGGTAATGTGCTAGCAAAAATAGAAGCACGCAATCCAAGTTTCAGTGTTAAGTGTCGTATCGGTGCCAACATGATTTGGGATGCCGAAAAGAAAGGTACCCTCAAAGCTGGTATCGAATTAGTTGAGCCAACCTCAGGTAATACTGGTATTGCACTAGCTTATGTTGCTGCCGCGCGCGGTTACCAGCTAACACTTACTATGCCAAACACCATGAGCCTTGAGCGCCGCAAATTATTAAAAGCATTAGGTGCTAACCTTGTGTTAACTGAAGGCGCTAAGGGCATGAAAGGCGCGATTGATAAAGCAGAAGAAATTCGTTTATCTGATCCTTCAAAGTACCTTATTCTCGGTCAATTCAGTAACCCTGCGAACCCAGAAATTCATGAAAAAACCACAGGCCCAGAAATCTGGAATGACACCGATGGTAAAGTCGATGTATTCGTAGCAGGTGTTGGTACTGGCGGTACTATTACGGGTGTGAGCCGTTACTTAAAAAGTCAGAATAAAGATATTGTGTCAGTGGCGGTTGAGCCAGTTGATTCTCAAGTTATTGCTCAAGCTAAAGCAGGTGAGCCTCTGCAACCTGGACCGCACAAAATTCAAGGTATTGGCGCAGGTTTCATCCCTGGCAACTTAGATTTAGATTTGGTTGATCTTGTGCAAGCTGTTAGCAATGAAGATGCAATTGATATGGCGCGCCGCTTAATGAAAGAAGAAGGTATCTTAGTGGGTATTTCTTCAGGTGCTGCTGTAGTTGCAGCGAATCGTATTGCTGAACTGCCAGAGTATGCAGGCAAAAATATTGTTGTTATTTTGCCTTCAGCTGCAGAGCGTTACTTATCATCAGCACTATTTGCTGGCGAATTTAGCGATAGCGAAAACGTACAGTAACCATATTTAGTGACTGATTACTAAAAAGTCGCTAAACACTTTAAAAGCTCTGCATTTGCAGAGCTTTTTATTGGTTTAAACAAACGTAACTACCTGCACATAAGTAAGTTTCAATTCAACTATCTGCAACTTCTAAGGCGTGTGTCCCAAAAATGCATTATCCCGCCCTAGCATGTCGTTAACAAGCTCAACATCTAGAGCTAGATCAAGCTCCTATTTAATAGTGTTTGCTAATATCGCAGCACTTTTTCTCCTGCTGCTAGAGCAATCTTCATTTTATGTCTTTTTATCAATCACCGAAAAAATATCCGCCTACATGCTAAATTCGAAGCACAAAAAATAGCCTTCGCACCTGTAAGCTTTCAAGTGGCCCGTTGCCTTAGCCAATTCGGCCTACTGGCACAAATTGATGCAGCAGGCGATCAAGGTATTAGCTTAGCGCAGTTAGTAAATGATGCTGACGTATCTAAGTATGCTATTCATGTTTTGCTAGATATGGGTCTAAGTATGGGTCTACTTTGGTGCAAAGATGAGCTTTACCGCTTAGATAAAACAGGACATTTCTTATTACATGATGATATGGCTGCAAAGAATCTTAACTTTATTCACGATGTCTGTTACCAAGGTTTGTTTGAATTAGAAGCATCTCTTCGTAATGGCAAAGCTGAAGGCTTAAAATACCTTGGCGATTGGGACACCATTTACCCGGGATTAAGCCAATTACCTGAGCAGGTTAAACGCAGCTGGTTTGAGTTTGACCATTACTATTCCGATCATGCGTTTGATAGTCTTTTACCGTTAATTTTTCGATCTAAGCCACAACATATTGTTGATGTGGGCGGCAATACAGGTAAGTGGGCGATTGCTTGCACAGGCTATGATGACCAAGTCAACATCACCATTATGGACTTGCCGGGGCAGTTAACTGTAGCGATGGAAAATGCCAAGATAAATAAGGTTGCCGATCGAGTGCATCCACTTGAAACCGATTTGCTTGATAGTGATAAACCTTTCTATCAACATGCTGATTTATATTGGATGAGCCAATTCTTGGATTGTTTCTCAAAACAGCAAATTGTCACTATTTTAAAACGCGCCGCTGCTGCTATGCGCTCTGATAGTGAGTTGTGTATCTTAGAGACTTACTGGGACAGACAACCATACGAAGCGGGTGCCTACTGTGTTAACGCCACCTCACTATATTTTACTGCAATAGCGAATGGTAATAGCCGCATGTATCACAGTAAAGATATGCTAAAAATGATCAGTGAAGCAGGCCTTTATGTGGATGAAGATATAGATAACATTGGCATAGGTCATACTTTGTTACGCTGTAAGAAAAAGCCTTGTTAAGCTCATTTTTAAGTTAATGACTTATTTAGTCGTTATCACAATAAAAAAACGGCATCAATTCATTGATGCCGTTTTTAATAAATGCCATTTATAATAAATAATATCGCGCCTTGTTTAACTGAAGCCTAAATAATGGGCCGTAATCACTGCAATGCTCGAAAGCACCATTAGCGCTACCATAAAGCGCCAAATAAACTTAACCCAATCACCCCAATCCACTCGGCATACGCCTAAAGTCGCCATCAGCGACGCTGAAGTAGGCACTAACACATTGGTAAAGCCGTCGCCTAACTGAAACGCCAGTACTGATACTTGACGAGTCACACCCACAAGATCTGCCAGTGGCGCCATCAATGGCATGGTTAACGCCGCTTGGCCTGAGCCTGAGGTGACGAAGAAATTAAATACCGACTGGAATAACAACATAAACCAAGCAGATAAGGCATTCGGTAGCTGGCCAATCACGCTACCTGCACTGTGCAAAATACTGTTTAGCACGCTCGGTTCTGTTGCCCCGCCACTGCCAATTAATAATAAAATGCCAGAAGCTAAACCCACTAATAGTGCAGGCTCGAGCATGGTGCCTGCACCTTGCTTAAAGCTTTGAGCTACTTTATTCATGGTTAAGCCGTTTAGGTTGAACAATATGCCAATAATACCGACTACAATGCCCATGGTAAAAAACTGGCTGGCAATTTCAGGAATAAACCACGCATGAGCAATCACGCCCCAGATAACCCAGCCTATGGTTGCTGCAATGGTTAGTAATACCAATATGTCACCCATATTAAAGCGACTGTCTTTTACTGTTCCTTGCTGGTTATCTCTAAAATGCTGATCACTATGAAAACTAAACGACAAGCTGGGTTGCTTTTGAATTTTACTGGCGTAGCGCATGGTAAAAATAATCCCAATTAAGGTAAAGCCAACCCAAAGCCCAAAGCGTACCCCTGCCCCAGATAATACCGGCACCCCTGAAATGCCTTGAGCAATCGCCACACTAAATGGGTTCATCCACGAACTGGCAAAACCAATTTGTGTCGCAACGTAAGTCACCATCACGGTACATATGCCGTCGTAACCAAGGCGGATCATTAACGGGCAAATGATAATTGCAAAGGCGATTGCCTCTTCGCCCATACCAAAAACCGCCCCGCCTAAAGAAAATAAACTAAAGATAACCGGAATAAATAACTGCTCGTTACCCTTGGTTTTATCGATTAAGCGTAAAATACCGTTATCAATGGTGCCAGTGGCCATCACCACTCCAAATGAGCCGCCGATCACTAACATGAACATAATCACGCCAATGGCACTGCCCCACTTAGAACCAGAAACTAAGCCTTCAAAGACGAAGTTAAAAAAGCCCATGCCACCATCACCTTTAAATAGCCCCATTGGGCTAAGTAGTGGCTCACCTTGTTCATCAGTTGCATAGCTAAACGAATTAGGGTCGACAACACTGCGTGTCTTTTCCACACCATCGACAACATAATGTGCCTCTTGGGTAGTAAAGGAGCCAATGGGCACCACATAGGTCAACAGTGCTGCAGCAAAGGCAACAAAGAATATGATCACTAAGGTATCAGGCATTACTTTGGTTGTTTGGGGGGGATTACTGGCTATTTGTTGCTCTAACATTTCATTACCACTGTTATTGTTATTATCAGGTAGGTTTTATTTATAAAATACTAGCATTTAAATAGTCTTAAATATTGCAGACTTTTAGTTAAAATATCTAAAAATGGCAGGTTAACAATATATTAGCGCCTAAAAAGTAGCCTTAACGCATATTCGTTTGTTATTGAAAAAGTTTAATCGAATAAAAACCAGTCAACAATAAAAGCCTGATGATATTATTGCTTGATATCAAATGCTGCTGAGTTTGAAATTGCTTTGGTAAAAAAGGCTAGCTACAAAAATGCCCAGCAAAGGCTGGGCATTCAAATTAAGACTGACAGTAGTTCTATGCAGACTTCATACTCTAAGGGGCTTAATCGTTTTTAGGCTCAACACGGCTTGTAATAGTGCCGTGACTTGCGCCGTCAGTGCCAAGGGTTAATTTACCTTGTTCAACTAACCAAAAGCCGATGCCAACAAACACCCCACCACCCACTATATTACCTAAGGTTACAGGGATCAGGTTATGAAACACGAAGTTACTCACAGTAAGATCGGCAAATTGTTGCGGGTCTAGGTTAAGTGCTACATAAAAACTATCCGGTGCAAATGAATGGATAGCAATACCAATTGGCACCATAAACATGTTGGCAATACTATGCTCAAAACCGCTGCTCACAAACATGGCTACAGGCAGGATCATCAGTAAGGATTTCGTCAGGAGATCTTTGGTGGCAAAGGTCATCCACACAGCTAAGCACACTAACATGTTACATAAAATACCTAAGGTAAATGCTTGTGACCAAGTGTGATGAATTTTGTGCTGTGCAAGCTTCATTGCACTTAACCCCCATTGACCATCATTGAGTTCAAACATGCGCGCACTCATGATCAGAAACACCATCAATAGTGCGCCGACTAAATTGCCCGCATAAACTCTGGCCCAACAACGTAATTGGGTCGCTGTTTTGACTTTTTTCTGCGCCCAAGGGATCGAGGTTAACACTGTACTAGTAAATAACTCTGTGCCGCACACCACAACTAAAATTAATCCTAAGCTAAACGCAATACCGCCAATAAAGCGTGTCATGCCCCAGCCCATAGTACTGCCGTTAGTCACTGTAATGTAAAACACAAATGCAATCGCAATAAATGCACCGGCAAATATCGATAACATAAATGATTGCCAAGGGCTTTTAGCAACTTTAGCTAAACCAAATGCTTCAGCATTTTGGAAGGTGGTTGGCGTCGCAGCAATTTGCTGTTGATCGCCAGATGCATTTTTCATAAAAACCCCGAGTAAAACTATAAGTTAAATTGGTATGACCAAGAACAAAGATTAAAAAATCTACCAGCACCATGACCCAATTAGATTAACAGCCACTAATTAAGTATCAGTTTTGCTAAAAGGTGCTATAAATCAGTATAGCAAGCAATATAGGGCTAAGCAGCCTTAGCAGCACGCTTACAAAAGGTTAGCAAGAATAGACCCAATTGATTAAATAAAAAACTTTTTGCTCAGAAACTGTTAAGCACTTAACAGTTTCACTGTTCGCATAGCCAAATTTTATTTTTTTAAGTGAAGTTAACCCAAAGCTATGTTAATCTTTGCAGGGTAAATTGGTCTTACCAATTTAGATAAATGGGAAATTTAGCTTAATCGCTATTACGATAACGGTTAAGCCAACGGATTAGATGCCCTTGCGATCATCCATCAATAGGGATCTCAATTTTTGTTCTGCTAACTTGTTTGTAATAGACATCAACTAACATCAAGTCGCAGTTCAGCAGCAGTTAATTGACGAGAAGGTAAATTACCATGACCGATAAAACAGAGTTATTTGCAAATGCGTGGCAAGGTTTTGAAGCTGGCGACTGGAAAACAGAAGTCAACGTTCGTGACTTTATTCAGAAAAACTACAACCCATATGAAGGTGATGAATCTTTCCTAGCTGGCGCTACCGCAGCTACTGAATCACTTTGGGAAAAAGTGATGGTTGGCATCAAGCAAGAAAATGCAACCCACGCACCTGTTGATTTCGACACAGAAATGGTTTCGACCATTACTTCTCATGATGCTGGTTACATCAATAAAGATTTAGAAACTATCGTTGGTTTGCAAACTGATGCGCCGCTTAAGCGTTCAATGCTGCCAAATGGTGGTATTCGTATGGTTGAAGGCTCTTGTAAAGCTTATGGCCGCGAATTAAACGCAGACGTTAAATACACTTATTCTGAATTACGTAAAACCCATAACCAAGGTGTATTCGATATTTATACTCCTGAAATTATGGCTTGTCGTAAATCTGGTATTTTAACCGGTTTACCTGATGCATATGGCCGTGGCCGTATCATTGGTGATTACCGTCGTATCGCGCTTTACGGTATTGACTACCTAATGCAAGATAAATACGCTCAGTTCTCTTCACTTCAAGCAGGTTTTGAAGCTGGCGAAGATTTAACTTACACAATGCAACTGCGTGAAGAAATTGCAGAGCAACATCGTGCATTGGGTCAAATCAAGAAAATGGCAGCAAAATACGGCTGTGATATTTCTCTTCCTGCGACGAATGCAAAAGAAGCAATCCAATGGACTTACTTTGGTTACCTTGCAGCTGTTAAGAGCCAAAATGGCGCAGCAATGTCATTGGGCCGTACTTCTACTTTCATCGATATCTTCGTTGAACGTGACATCGCTAACGGTGTTATCACTGAAGAACAAGCACAAGAAATGGTTGACCATTTCGTAATGAAACTTCGTATGGTGCGTTTCTTACGTACTCCTGAATACGATGAATTGTTCTCAGGCGACCCAATCTGGGCAACTGAATCAATTGCTGGTATGGGTTTAGACGGTCGTACTTTGGTAACTAAATCAAGCTTCCGTTTCTTACACACGCTTTACAACATGGGCCCAAGCCCTGAGCCAAACATTACCGTATTATGGTCAAATGAGCTGCCACAAGGTTTCAAAAACTACTGTGCAAAAGTATCAATCGATACGAGCTCAATCCAGTACGAAAATGATGACTTAATGCGTCCTGATTTCGAATCAGATGATTACGCAATTGCCTGTTGTGTTAGCCCAATGATTGTGGGTAAACATATGCAGTTCTTCGGTGCCCGTGCCAACTTAGCGAAAACCATGCTTTACGCTATCAACGGCGGTGTTGATGAAAAACTAAAAATCCAAGTTGCACCTAAAGCAGATGCAATCACATCAGAAGTATTAGAATTTGATGATGTAATGGGTCGTTTAGACGGCTTAATGGATTGGTTAGCGACACAATACGTGACAGCACTTAACTCTATCCATTACATGCATGATAAGTATTCATACGAAGCTTCATTAATGGCATTACATGACCGTGATGTACGTCGCACCATGGCATGTGGTATCGCAGGTCTTTCAATTGCAGCCGATTCACTATCTGCAATTAAATACGGTACTGTTAAGCCAATCCGTGACGAAGACGGCATTGCAATTGATTTTGATATTTCTGGTGAATATCCAAAATTTGGTAACAATGACCCACGTGTAGATGACATCGCTTGTGACTTAGTTGAACGTTTCATGGCTAAGATCCGTACCATGAAAATGTACCGTAATGCGATTCCAACACAGTCTATTCTTACTATTACTTCTAACGTTGTATACGGTAAGAAAACGGGTACTACACCTGATGGGCGTCCAGCTGGCGCACCATTTGCTCCGGGTGCTAACCCAATGCATGGTCGTGATGAAAATGGCGCAATCGCTTCATTAACATCAGTAGCTAAACTGCCATTTGCTCACGCACAAGACGGTATTTCTTACACATTCTCTATCGTGCCAAATGCACTAGGTAAAGATGAAGTTGGACGTCGTGCTAACCTTGCATCATTGATGGATGGTTACTTCATGAGCAACGCTAACAGTGAAGGTGGTCAACACTTAAACGTTAACGTAATGAACCGCGAAATGCTTGAAGACGCGATTGTTAACCCTGAAAAATACCCACAGTTAACCATTCGTGTGTCTGGTTATGCGGTACGTTTCAACGCGTTAACACCTGAACAGCAACAAGATGTTATTACACGTACCTTTACTAAAAGCATGTAATATCAACTAAAATCGGTTGTGCTAATATAAGTGATGTCACTATTGCTAATTAGCACAACCTTTTTTCATTTGTTTGTTCGGAGTTCTCATGACCACAGGTCGCATTCACTCAATCGAGTCTTTTGGCACAGTAGATGGCCCAGGCATTCGTTTCGTTGCCTTTATGCAAGGCTGCTTAATGAAATGCCAATACTGCCATAACCGTGACACTTGGGATTTAGATGGTGGTAAAGAGGTCAGTGTTGATGAACTCATGAGCCAAATCATCAGCTACAAACCTTTCTTAAAATCAGGTGGCGTTACAGCAACTGGTGGAGAAGCGATTCTTCAAGCTGATTTCGTAAACGAGCTCTTTAAAGCCTGTAAACAAAACGATTTGCATACCTGTCTCGATACCAATGGTTTCGTTCGAAAATACACACCGATTATCGATGAACTACTCGATAACACCGACTTAGTATTGCTTGATATCAAGCAAATGAATGATGCCAAACACATTGATTTAACCAAAGTGAGCAACCAACGCACACTGCAATTTGCACAGCACCTTGCTAAACGTCAGCAAAAAACTTGGGTTAGATATGTTGTGGTTAACGGTTTTACTGAAGATATCGACTCAGCCATTGCCTTGGCAGATTTTATCAAGCCGATGACAAACGTTGAGAAAGTTGAATTACTGCCCTACCACCAGCTTGGCACCCATAAGTGGGAAGCTTTCGGTGAAACCTATCCGTTAGAAGGTGTAGAGCCGCCAAGTAAAGAAACGATGGAAGCCATTAAAGCGGTATTCGTCGAGCGTGGAATAAGTGCCAATTATTAAGTTTCGCTAACTTATGATTGACTCAGTCATTTTTAAAGTGTGTAACCCTTGAAGACTATAGCTCTTCCCAGTAACTGCGATCTAAACGGTCAAAGGCCACTTTTAAAATCACTGCCATATCTAAGTAACACGCTTTAGGGCCCAACGGTTTATTGCTAATCCCCATTGCGGTTAGCTTTGCACTGAGTTGGTTAGCCCAATCAAATAAGGTCAGTGGCAACGGGTGTCTTGCACGCCAGCCCAACCACAGCAAGCCTTGAACAGGTAAGCTGATAAAAAATAATAAAATGGCAATGGCTTGGGGCAAAAACGCCCATCCATTGACATACACTTGGCTCATTGCAGCCAAAATAGCAAAAAAAGGCATGAACATGATGCCTAAATGGGTTGCCCTTACAACGCGGTATTCAGGGAAATAACACCCAAGTTGTCGGATCATTGGCCACGTTTTCATATAACGTCGACCATCGCCGATGATTTTGAATACTTTTACGTTCAACGGTATGCCCTAAATCAATTAATAGATACATGCACAATAGCACACAGCCCTATTTAGCCCCAAATTTCAGCTAAATTTATCGGCTAATTTGTAAATCATTAACTATGATTGATTGTTGAAATAACAAGGTTTCACATCAATTTAAATTTTGTTCGATTAGAATGTAAAGGTCTCAACATGTCAGAAAAACTCGTATTGGTTCTCAACTGTGGTAGCTCTTCTTTAAAATTTGCCGTTATTGATGCCGTTTCAGGTGATGATTATATCTCTGGTCTTGCGGAATGTTTCGGTTTAGAAGATTCACGTATTAAATGGAAAGTAAACGGCGCGAAAAATGAAGCTAGTTTAGGTGCATTTACTGCTCACCGTGAAGCGGTTGAATTTATTGTTAAAGATATTCTTGCTGGTCAGCCAGAACTTGCTGCTCAAATCCAAGCTATTGGTCATCGTATTGTTCATGGTGGAGAGAAATACTCTCGTTCAGTGCTTATCACTGAAGATGTGATCAAAGGTATCGAAGACTGTGCATCACTGGCACCACTTCATAACCCTGCACATTTAATTGGTATTCGCGCTGCTATTGCATCATTCCCAAAACTTCCTCAAGTTGCGGTATTTGATACAGCTTTCCACCAAACCATGCCTGAGCGTGCTTATGTTTATGCACTTCCTTACAAACTATACCGTGAACATGGTATTCGTCGTTATGGCATGCACGGTACTAGCCACTTATTTGTTAGCCGCGAAGCCGCTAAAGTATTAAACAAAGACGTTGCTGATACTAATGTTGTCGTTGCCCATCTTGGTAACGGTGCATCTGTTACTGCCATTAAAGGCGGAAAGAGCGTTGATACTTCAATGGGTCTAACACCACTTGAAGGCCTAGTAATGGGTACACGTTGTGGCGATATGGATCCTTCAATCGTGTTCCATTTAGTGAACCAATTAGGTTACACCCTTGATGAAGTTCATAACTTAATCAATAAGCAAAGTGGTTTATTAGGTATTTCAGAGCTGACTAACGACTGCCGCGGTATTGAAGACGGTTATAAAGATGGCCATAAAGGCGCAACCTTAGCATTAGAAATTTTCTGCTACCGTTTAGCTAAGTACATTGCTTCTTACACTGTGCCATTAGGTCGTTTAGATGCTGTTATCTTCACTGGTGGTATCGGTGAAAACTCAGATCTCATCCGTGAAAAAGTACTTAACATGCTGCAAATTTTCAACTTCCAAGTGAATGCAGAAAAGAACACTGCAGCGCGTTTCGGTAATGAAGGTATTATCACTGAAGAAGGCAGCACAGTTGCGATGGTTATCCCAACTAACGAAGAATGGGTTATCGCAGAAGATGCTATCAAGCTGATCACTGCTTAATCGTTAATTGCTTAATTCTTTTTAAAGCCTGTTATTAAACAGGCTTTGTTCAATTTATATTAGAGGTTTTTATGTCTCGTAATATCATGTTAATTCCAATCGGCACAGGTGTAGGTTTAACCTCATTAAGCCTTGGGATGGTACGTGCCTTAGAGCGCAAAGGTGTTAAAGTTCAATTTTTCAAGCCTATCGCGCAAATCCGTAACGGCGATACCGGCCCTGAACGTTCAACCACCATTTTAAGTCACTCTCCAACGGTTAACCCGCTTGAGCCATTTTCAATGGAACATGCTGAGAACCTGATCCGTGCAGAGCAAATTGATGTACTCATGGAGCAAATCATTGCTCGCGCGAGTGAATGTGCATCAAACACTGAGACCATCGTTATTGAAGGTTTAGTGCCAACGCGTAACCACCCTTTCTCAGATGACATTAACTTTGAAATTGCTAAAGCATTAGATGCGGATATCATTTTCATCGCGACTCCGGGTAACGATTCACCTAACGGTCTAATGAACCGCTTAGAAATCGCTTATAACTCTTGGGGCGGCGTTAAAAACAAACGTCTTATTGGTTCTATTATCAATAAAATTGGTGCACCTGTTGATGAAGAAGGCGCAACACGTCCTGACTTATCAGAGATATTTGATCACACCGACATTAACAAAGCTGATTCATCAGCGATGTTCCAACTGCCAGGTAAAAGCCCATTACGCATTTTAGGCAGCGTGCCATATAACCTGGACTTAGTGTCTCCACGTGCATCTGATTTAGCCAAGCATTTACATGCCAAAATCATCAATGCCGGTGAAATGAACACCCGTCGTTTACGTAAAGTGACCTTCTGTGCCCGTAGTATTCCAAACATGGTTACTCATATGCGCACCGACTCATTATTGGTCACCTCAGGGGATCGCTCTGACGTGATTGTCGCAGCCTGTCTTGCCGCCATGAACGGCGTGAAAATTGGTGCGTTATTACTGACTGGTGGTTACGAGCCTGAGCCAGAAGTCATGGCATTGTGTGAACGTGCCTTTGATACCGGTTTACCGGTATTCCTTGTAGACAGTAACACATGGCAGACATCGCTTAATATTCAACGTTTTGACCATGAAGTACCGGTTGATGACGCTGTACGTATTGACTACGTTCAAGAATATGTTGCCAGTCATATTGATCAAAGCTGGATTGAAAGCGTTACTGAAAACTCGCCAAGAGAACATCGTTTATCGCCACCAGCATTTAGATACAAGTTAACTGAACTTGCTCGCGCTGCGAAAAAGACCATTGTCCTGCCTGAAGGTGAAGAGCCAAGAACCATTAAAGCTGCCGCTATTTGTGCTGAACGTGGCATTGCCCGTTGTGTACTTTTAGGTAATGCAGAAGAAATTCAACGTATTGCTGCATCACAAGATGTGGTTTTAGGTGAAGGCGTACAAATCATCGATCCACTGCAAGCACGTGAGCGCTATGTAGAAGGTATGCTTGATTTACGTCGTCACAAAGGCCTTACTGAAGTTGTCGCTAAAGAGCAGTTAGAAGATAACATGGTGTTAGGCACCATGATGCTGGCGCAAGATGAAGTTGACGGTATCGTTTCAGGCGCAGTAAATACCACTGCCAATACCATTCGCCCACCGCTGCAGTTAATTAAAACAGCGCCAGGCTCAAGCTTAGTGTCATCTATCTTCTTTATGTTGATGCCTGATCAAGTACTTGTTTATGGTGACTGTGCGATTAACCCAGATCCAAACCCTGATCAATTAGCAGATATTGCCATTCAATCAGCTGAATCTGCTGCTGCATTTGGTATTGAGCCGCGCGTTGCGATGATCAGCTACTCAACGGGTACTTCAGGTACCGGTTCTGATGTTGATAAAGTACGTGAAGCAACCCGTATCGCGAAAGAAAAACGCCCTGACTTAGTCATTGACGGTCCATTACAATATGATGCGGCAGTGATGGAAAATGTGGCCCGTTCTAAAGCGCCTAACAGCCCTGTAGCTGGTAAAGCGACGGTATTCGTATTCCCAGACTTAAATACTGGTAATACGACTTACAAAGCGG
This sequence comes from Shewanella sp. 10N.286.52.B9, assembly GCF_002873635.1. Taxonomy (NCBI): domain Bacteria; kingdom Pseudomonadati; phylum Pseudomonadota; class Gammaproteobacteria; order Alteromonadales; family Shewanellaceae; genus Shewanella; species Shewanella sp. 10N.286.52.B9. Next base: position 23,326 of record NZ_MCTY01000217.1, on the reverse strand, counting down.
TACAGCGTAGTGCTGATCTGATCAGTATTGGTCCAATGCTGCAAGGTATGCGCAAACCAGTAAACGATTTATCACGCGGCGCATTGGTCGATGATATTGTTTACACCATCGCATTGACTGCGATTCAAGCTAAACAAAACGAACAAGCTTAATGACTTTAAGTAGCGCGATGTAAGCTGCGCTAAGTTTTAAGCCGAAAAGCACTAACGTCTAACGCTAGTGCTTTTTTTTGGGGCCAAATTCATTTAAAACTAAGCCGTAATTACAAAAGCTGAACAATGACAGCACTGTTATTAGGCTGTAAAACCAAAATTTAAGCTAACAAGCAGGCGACTTTACAACTTGCTACTCTCACTTCCCCTACTTAAAATACCCTGCCATTAACCGCTACCACCTTAAAAATACCTCAGTAACCTTCTATGGTAAAAAACCTATGCCATTATCAGTAAATTGCTCATCCATGCACGTCATACGTCATCGAGTAATAAAAATCTGTTGTGGTCTGTAAGCCACTAAATATCCCCAGCAAGAACGCCGCTATTCACACTGCATTTATGACATGAATCTGCATAGGGTTTCAGCATTAAACAAGGGTTGAATTTTCAACGACCTAAAAGGATTTATAACCCAAATGCAAGGATAAAATGATAAAAAAGCAAGTGAAAAGTAAAAAGATTCGAGGGGGAAATTATGATGTTATTTTTTAACCAGCATTGATAACTGTTAATTTTCATGACGTTACGCAGGCAGAATATAGTCTTCAACATAGTTGTCCACAGATTTTGTGGATAACATGAAGTTATACATAGCAGTCGAAGTATTGAGTTACTAAGATATGCCACGGCTGAGTTTTTCAGTCAAGAGCTATTTAATATTTTCTGGAATATTTGCGTTATTCTTGTGTCTGAGCCTTTAAATAGCGATACTCAATCATCTTATTTTACCTTATCAACTCATCATGCATAAAATCGTTGTTATTATCTGTTTATTACTTTTAAGTGCCTGCAGTCCTTCTGAACAAAACCCTCAAGGCCGATTAGAAAAACCACTCTCCCCTGAAGAAGTATCATTGGGATTCTTTAATGCTATTTATGTTGATAGAGATATCAATCAAGCCATGATTTATGTCAATCAAGAATTAAAAGATATCATCTCCCATTACCATATTGCCTCAGCAGTACAGCGCCATGTGTTGGGGCTATCCATGACAGAGGTTAATATGAGTGTTGACGATATCAATATCGACTTTTTCCGCAAATTTACCGATGAAGTTGATGTAAAAGTTAAAATGGAAGGCTTAAAAGGCGGCAACCCTTGGGTTGATGACCGTACCATTAAACTCATTAAAAACGGTAACCGTTGGACCATCACTGGCGTAATAACTGAAAAGGGCCGCATTGACCTGTAAGCGGTCTTTAGCCAACGTGAGTTAAGCTAGCTCGACTCGCGAATTTTAAGCATAAAAAAAGCAGCTGAGGCTGCTTTTTTTATGCTTGTGAAAGAGCTAATACTATTAGTTCGATCCGCTTATTCTTCTTCAGTAGGTAACGACTCTAAAACATCGTCTTTTACTTGGTAATAAGCATTATCATATTCATGAACTTCCATAATAACTCCTATCAATCTTAGGTCGTTTGTAAGGTGCATGGCATGTCTATAATTAGGGGTGACATTTACCAATACAGAGAAGCGCAACCATCGGTCTTCTTAAGGCTAATTGTAGCAAGCCAACACTTTTAATGATACCAATAATTACGAAAAACTTACCAAATCGTATGTTCAATATACAAGATATTCGTTTATATACGATTTTTACGCTCCTAAAACTGAAAGTCTTTCATAAAAGATCACGAATTAGCATTAAATTGTTAGAATTTTAACTTCAACAACAGATTTCACTGTCAGGGCATTTAAACACTTGTCACTCGCGGCGGCGCAAAATTTACCCATAAAAAAACGCGTAAATTACGCGTTTTTATTGGTATTTAAACTTAACAAACAGGATTAGTCACCCATCATGCCTGCTTTATATGCATGACGACCCGTTTTTCAGAAATAGGATAAGCTGTACCAAGTACCTGCGCAAAGCAAGACACTCGGTATTCTTCTATCATCCAGCGGGCTTCAAGCAGTGCTTCTGGCACTGGTTGAGTTTTAGGTACCTTGGCTAATTGCGCTGAAAGTAAGTCCTGAAGTTTACTAATGCTCACCATATGTAAGCGATCACGGGTTGGGTCAACAGGCAGCTTTTCAAGGCGATTCTCTATCGCTTTAAGGTAACGGCCGACATCAGCGAGCCGTTTCCAACCGCAATGCTCAACAAAACCTCTAAACACTAACTTATCAAGCTGGTTGTTGATGTCACTCATCGCAAAGGCAATATCTAAGCTGATCTTGCCTTTTAAGCGTTTTTTGATGCGTTGATAGATAGTCAGCACTTGCTCCACTTGCAGTGAGATTTGTTCAGCATAGCCATTAAGCTCTTGTCTAACCCAATCTTTAGCTTGCTCAAATTGCTGTTCATTGCGCACATCTAATTGTTTTTCATCAAGTAGTTGCTGCACTGATGCCGAAATTATATCGTCAATTAACAACTGTACTTGTCCAAACGGATTAAAATACATCGCAAGCTTGGCTTTGTTAGGCAATGCTTTTTGTAAATGCTTAACCGGTGACGGAATGTTAATCAGCAATAAGCGTCTTAAACCTGCTCTATGATGTCGCTCTGCCTCAAATTCATCATCAAACAGTTTAATCGACACCTGACTTTTCTCGTCAATTAGCGCTGGATATGCTTTAACTTCATAGTTGCCCCTGCGTTTTTGATATTGCTTAGGTAAGTCGCCAAATGACCAAGTAGTAATATCTTTCTTTTCAATGCCATCTTCAGCGACATTGCGAATGGCTTTAGCCACCACACCTTGCAGTTTATCTTTCAAGGCATCGAGATCTTTACCTTGATCTACCAAGCGATGTTTATCATCTTCAATTTTAAAATTCATTGTCAGATGCGCGCTTAACTGGCTTAAATCAAAATCATCAGCGCTAATACGGGTCCCTGTCATTCTTAATAACTGTTTGCACATAGAATCAAGCATTGGCATTGCAAACGGCTCCATCGCTTGTACACAAGCTCGGCCATAATCAGGTGCGGGGACAAAATTACGACGCAGGGTTTTAGGTAATGATTTAATCAGCGCCACTACTTTTTCTTCGCGTAACCCCGGCACTAACCAATCAAAGTCTGCAGTATCAATTTGGTTAATTAACGCCACAGGAATATGAATAGACACGCCATCATCAACCGCCGCGGGCTCAAAGTGATAACTCACTTTTAAGCCCAAGTTGGCTTTATGCCAAATCTCAGGAAAATCCAATGCTGAAACATGGTCAGCACTGCGCTGCATTAACAGCTCTTGGTTAAAATCAAGTAACTCAGGTGAGGCTTTACGGGCTTCTTTCCACCATTTAAAAAACAGTGGCGCGTTATAAATCCCTTGCGGAATTATCGGTTCGTAAAAATCCACCAGCACTTGTTCATCAACTAAAATATCGCGGCGACGTGATTTGTGCTCTAGGGATTCAATATCATTAAGTAGCTGCTGGTTTTTAACAAAAAACGGTTCTTTGGTTTGTAACTGCCCTTCTGCTAATGCGCTGCGAATAAATATCTCCCGCGCTTCCACAGGTTCTATCGGGCCATATTGCACTCGGCGGCGATTAACCACGGTTAAGCCGTAAAGCACTTGGTTTTCAAAAGCGATAACACTGGCGGGTTTGGCTTCAAAGTGCGGCTCGATATGATTTTTCTTAATCAAATGCGCAGCAAGAGGCTCTAACCATTCAGGCTGAATTTTGGCGCAGCAGCGAGCAAATAAACGCGAGGTTTCAGTTAGCTCTGCTGCCATGATCCACTTAGGGCCTTTTTTAGCCAGTGGTGACCCCGGGAACACAAAAAACTTACGGTTACGGGCACCAAGGTACTCGTTATTGGCATCTTTAAAACCAATATGACTCAACAAACCTGACAATAAGGCTTTATGCAGGTTGTCATAACTTGCAGGGGTATCATTTAAACGCCACTTTAAGTCATGCACGGCTTGTTTAAGCTGGGTGTATAAATCTTGCCATTCACGTACCCGTAAATAGGCTAAATATTCTTCACGGCACTGCTTTCTAAATTGGCTTGCCGATAACTCGTTTTTTTGATCTTTAATGTAATTCCACAAATTAACCCAACTGGCAAAGTCAGAGTCTTTATCGCTATAGCGTTTATGACACTCGTCCGCCGCTTGCTTCTTATCTATGGGTCTTTCGCGTGGGTCTTGAATCGACAAACCAGCAGCAATAACCATCACTTCATGTAGACAATTCATATCTTTTGCTTCAAGCACCATACGGGCTAAGCGAGGATCTAACGGGATTTTAGCGAGATTTCGACCCAAGTTTGTCAACACCAGATCTTTGCGCTGCTTTTTAACCGCCTGTAGCTCTTCAAGCAATAAGAAACCATCACGGATGTGTTTCTCTTCTGGCGGCTGAATAAACGGGAATCCAGCGATATCGCCTAAACCAATGGCTAACATCTGCAAAATAACCGATGCTAAGTTAGTACGCAGGATTTCAGGGTCGGTAAATTCCGGACGCTGCATAAAATCCATTTCATCGTATAAACGAATACAAATACCCGCCGCAACACGACCACAACGACCTTGGCGCTGATTAGCACTGGCTTGTGATATTGGTTCAATAGGTAAACGCTGCACCTTAGTGCGGTAACTGTAGCGGCTAATACGCGCTGTGCCGGGATCAATAACATAGCGAATCCCAGGTACCGTTAATGATGTTTCAGCGACATTGGTTGCCAATACAATTCTGCGGCCTACATGACTTTTAAAGACTTTTGATTGCTCGCCATAGGATAAACGCGCATATAGCGGCAGCACTTCTGTATCGCGATAGTTTTGCTTACGCAGCATTTCGGTGGTATCACGAATTTCTCGCTCACCGTTCATGAAAATCAAGATATCACCAGGGCCTTCTGCCATTAACTCATCAACAGCAGAAAAAATACCGTCACTGACATCTAGGTCTGCATCGGTATCACGGACTAATGGCCTGTAGCGAGTCTCAACCGGGAAAGTACGTCCTGATACTTCAATGACAGGGGCTTGATTGAAATGCTTCGAGAAGCGCTCAACATCAATGGTTGCTGAGGTAATAATAACTTTTAAATCAGGACGCTTTTTAAGCACTTGTTTTAAGTAGCCTAAAATGAAATCGATATTGAGGCTACGCTCATGAGCTTCATCAATGATGATGGCATCGTATTGATTCAAGAACTTATCAGAGGTCAATTCCGCTAATAAAATACCGTCGGTCATTAGCTTGATGTAACTATCTGGACTAATGGCATCAGCAAAACGGACTTTAAAGCCAACAACCTCGCCTAGCGGGCTGTTTATCTCTTCAGCGACGCGATTTGCCACACTTCTTGCGGCTAATCGTCTTGGCTGGGTATGACCAATTAAGCCACGGGTACCAAGGCCTAACTCTAAACAAATTTTTGGTAACTGAGTGGTTTTACCTGAGCCGGTTTCACCCGCCACTATCACCACCTGGTTATTGGCAATGGCAGAGGCAATATCATGACGTTTTTGCGATACAGGTAGCGAGTCAGGGTAACTCACTTTAGGAATGTTATTAAGCCTATATTGGGCTTTATCAAACGCTTTAACGGCTTGCTCTGATAACTTAGCCAGGAGTTGATCTTTCTTTTCAGATTGCGGCTCTTTTTTTAACTGAAACAACCGACGACGAATTTTAGCCGCATCGGTTTGATAACATGAGTTTAGGTATGCTTTAGAGAGCGGGTGTTGATCTGAATTCAAATCTAATTCCTAGCAAGTATTTCAAAAAATGCGATCCTAGCAAGGAACTAGACTGAATGGTATTAGTTTAGACTTTTCCTGCCTATGCTGGGGTTAAATAACATTGCTGCATGTACAAATTCATCGCACTTAGTACATTGGTTCGGTTAATGGTGCCAATCACTTTACCGCCTTCTACTACCGGATAAATTTTAGGTTTCGCCCCCAGCATTTGCTCTGCAAGTTGTAAAATACTGCCATCGGGCGATGCGGTTAGTACCTCTGTTTGCATGCAATCTTTCACAGTTTCTGTCATATCGCAGTGATAACTACTTTTAAGCATTACCGACATACAATCTTGCTGAGATAAAAAGCCTACCAATGCGCCGCTATTATCAATAACGGCGGCGCCCGCTTTTTTGTTGCTTAATAAATGCTCCACAGCTGTAGCCAGTGACATATCGGCTTTTAAAAGTACGGGTTGTCGATCCATATAATCAGATATTTTTATTGAATCCATAATATTTACCCCTTAAATCGTTTTTATGCGCTTACGCTTGACCGAACCACTGAAGCTTAATTCATTAAATTCAACAGGCTAAAATGAGATCGTCAGTGACTGCTATTTGTCGGTTCACTTATTTAGTGTAGTCAAATTTAACAACATCAGCAGATTGAATAATTAGATTGCTGTAATAGGGCTTTTAAATTAATTGGCAATAGCATGGAGCAGTTAATGGATCAGGTCAATTAAGCGCTGAGTTAAGCGATGGCAGGCTATAACAGTCATAGCATGAGTTGCTGATATAGAGACTTCATATAAAAATCACAGCGACTTTAGTTCCTGCGTTGCATTTTTGCCACATTAACCCAGCAAGGCACAAGGTAGGACTAGCCAATGACTTTACCGTCCCATTAGTTATCATTTGAAGTAAAGACGATTTGAGGTGAAAACACTGTTCGATTTTTTCCTAATTTCTTAGCTTCATACATCAAATCATCTGCAACTTTTATTAAACCTTCTGTATTTTCTGCATCTGTTGGGAATTTGGCTACCCCAATACTGCATGACAGATTAAAAGTAGTTTGTTCGTATGTAATTGTTTCACTGTTGAGTTCATGAATTTTGCGAGCTAAAGTTTGGATGCCTAAACTATCATTTTCGGTCACCAATATTAAAAATTCATCACCGCCATATCGTGCAATACAATCTGATTTTCGACATGAAAGCTGTAAGCGACTCGCTATCTCTTTTAAAATAGCATCGCCACATGGGTGACCATAGGTGTCATTAATGCCTTTAAACCTATCTACATCAATAAAGAATAAATAAGCATGGCTCCCGCTACGCTGAGCAAGGTTGAGTGTATATCTTGACTGCTGTAAAAAGCTGTTACGGTTGCATAATCCGGTTAAATTATCAGTTTGGGCAAGCTTGGTTGTTTCCGCTTCTAATTCTTTTATTCGGGTGATATCTCGGCTAATCCCAAACATGCCTATTATTTCGTTAGAATCATTAAAAATCGGGGTTTTGCTGGTGCTTATCCAGCACAGCTTCCCATGTTGATCAAAATAAGTTTCTTGCAATGAATCAATAACTTTACCCGCTAATATGTCTTTATCAACCTGTCGATAATGAGCGGCATGATCCTCATCAAAAAGATCAAAGTCTGATTTTCCGATAATATCTTCAAGGTTTTTTATTTGCAGAAGATCCAGAAAAGGTCTGCTGGCATAGGTAAATCGAAAATCCCTGTCTTTAAAATAAATAAAATCTGAGCTGCTTTCTAAAAAGAAAAGAAAATAGTCATTCCCTGACATTTTATTGTGTTTACCTATCATTATTAGCTTAATCCTTTAGTTAAATATAAGCTATAAAACGTCGAAGCAAGATGTCTTCTCAGCCTTTATCCATTTTAAACAAAGCTCGAATTATCACAATTCAAGCTATGATCCATACCAATCAAAGATTTAAAAATAACATTAACACCTAGATTAGGAATTGCAACTTTAGCTGCAGTTTGTTGAATCGTGTCAAGGCAGTTTAATACTACGCTAAGTTAAATATAGTAGCGATGGCCAACTCACTTAAAGCAAGTTGATAGAATTGCTTTAAGTGACTGCGTTAAACTCTTTTAAGGCTAAAAGAGCCAACTCGGCCTTAGCTGATGGAACAAAGATATGATCGTGATAATAAGCCGCAATGACGTTAGCACTAATACCATAAGCCGTTAATTTGGCAGATACCGCCGCGGTTAACCCTACAGCTTCAAGACTTGAATGCACTGTTAAGGTTATTTGGCGAAATGAGCCTTCAAACCCTAAACCTGCTTGTTGGGCGGCAGTTTTTTCCAACACTAACGTTAATCCTTCTGCTTCACAAAATGTGGCGACAGGATTAAGGGAAATATAATCAACTAACGTACCTGAAACCTTACAGAACACAAATTCTGCTGGCAGCAGTTGTGGCTCCATCGACTTTAATAGTGCATTTAATTCTGTAATACCTGACATGATGACCGCTCTATTGCTGACACGCTATTATTAAACCTAAAGCTTGGCACTATATCACGGGGCAAGTTAATACTTACTTATTACTGCGGTTTTTAAACATGTTTTTTAGTTTTAATTTTAATGGTTTTAGCTTCATTAGATAATCACGAATAGTGTCAGTTTTTGCAAGAAAAGCATATTCTTGTTCAGTTAATTGTTGCGGCTGATAAGTTCGTATTAAACGATATAAATGGTAATGACTGACCTTTTTGGCAATCAACCAAATTGGCGACCATTCAAAGCTTCGAAATGTAATTCTTTCGAAATCAACCATGCCCAGGTTCTCATCACTGTCTGCTAATAAATCTCGCACAGGCATTGCATGGCGCGCGACACCTTGAGCGAGCATATTGGCAACCATTTCCCGTAACAGGATAATTTGTTTCACTGATAAGGTTTCTGGTGCAGTACCTTTTAAACGACTCATGGTCAGCGTGGTATTTTCATCGTCAAAATGGAGTAATTTAGGGAAATTATCGAGCCCGATTAATCTTTGTAAGGCTATTTTTTCTCTGAAGTAGCGCTTCTTGTAATCCTTCACCTTTTTGAATGTTTTAATGACAGAGCTAGCTTCAATCACAACGTTCATTTTTTCCGTCTCGTAAACACCATCTGTAACCACTTTCATAACTAGCCTTAATAATACTTAATCTTAAAGAAATTCCTAAATACTACATATCGTCTTTGCATTACTGGTTAGCAGCGCCGTTTAGGTATTTGTAGCCTGCGTGTATTCATTCAAATTCAATGTAAAAAATGACTTTCCCATTAATCGCCTACCTTCAATATTCATTTACTTAGCTTGTGTCTCACAACCTATGTTTAGTGTTGTGCTTAGCTAGCTTGTTATTGAGGCTGGTACATAATCATAATTCAGTATAACTATACGGTTTTGTGTATCTAACTCACGGATAATTTAGAGGCTTAGCTCATATAAACTCGACTTTTATACTTATGTACAACAGCCATAAAGCAGCAACAAAACAAGCTGTAAACTTTGCAACAAAAACACAAAGCAACGACCATTTTATTTCAAAAATAGAATTATTAACTATAGTCCAACAACAGCTAACGAGTTACCATCAGTCACTTTCTATTTGCACTATAGAAACTTTAATCGCTTACCGCTGACTCACGCTTATGTAATACCTATTAGCATTGATCTTGCTAATACAATTCACCACAAGCTCAACATTTGAATAACCCTATTAAGATAAAGGGAATATTTGCCCGCATCAAGTGATTAATAATCAAGCACAATCACATTAAACAGTTTTAAACAAGGCTTAAAAGAAAAAAGGCACCAAGTGAATACTTGATGCCTTTTTAGCTAGTGCTTAATACTTGTATTAAAAAACGCACTAAAGGGCTTACTTATCTCGCCAAATCATCACTTGGGCTTGTTCACCCTTTTTACGGGTCGCACGGTACATACCTTCGGTATTAAATGGTGTGGCAATATTGCCGCGATGATCAATAGCGATAACCCCGCCGGTGCCACCCGCAGTGATAAGGCGCTGATTAATCACTTCATCGGCAGCTTGAATAATGGATTTACCTTGGTATTTCACTTTGGCGCAAATATCCCCAGCCACATGGTAGCGAATAAAATATTCACCATGGCCAGTTGCTGATACTGCACAGACACCGTTTTCAGCATAAGTGCCTGCGCCAATAACGGGTGCGTCACCAATACGACCATAACGCTTATTGGTCATGCCTCCTGTTGATGTACCCGCACTAATATTGCCACTTTTATCCAGAGCTACCGCGCCCACTGTGCCCACTTTAAATTCGACATCGAGTGCATTATGGGAAGCTATATAGTCTTTATTATCTAATTTTGCTTGCTCCATTTTAGCTTTAGCCCGTTGCAATGATTCATAGCGGTGTTGAGTATTAAAAGTCTCATTGGCAACCAGCGGCACCCCTTGGGTTAAGGCAAACTCTTCAGCGCCTTCGCCATAGAGCATCACATGTACTGATTTATCCATCACCAAACGCGCCAAATCAATGGGATTTTTAACGTGCTTAACCCCCGATACAGCGCCTGCATTCATGGTTTTTCCATCCATAATAGAGGCGTCCATTTCATGCTGTTCATTGTGGGTATAAACCGCCCCTTTGCCTGCATTAAAGTATGGCGAATCCTCTAAAACATTAATAGCTTGAGTTACTGCTTCAAGGCTTGAACCGCCCTTTTCTAACACCACATAACCCGTATCAACGGCCTCTTTTAATTTAGCGCGATAGGCTTGTTCTTGCTCAGGAGTAAAACTACTGGGGTTTATCGTGCCTGCTCCGCCATGGATCGCAATGGCAAACGGCTTGTCATTGGCAACACTGCCAAAAGACGAAACCAGCAAGGTGATACATGACAACATGGTTAATTTATTCATTGTTATTCTCATATTTATCAAGGGGCTTACAGTCTAAGTTATAGCCCTAAATTATACTCTAAGTGAATTGATTCTATGGGAAAAGTAATATTAATCAAAGCTGCAACTTATCACTTTGAGATAGTGATAGTGATAGTGACGAAGCCATGATAATAAGCCCTGCCAGCACAAATGCGCCATATTCCACCCTACGGGGTAATTTTGAACCCACAGAAATCCTTAAATCGTTTTAGATTAATGAAGGCATTATTTACTTTAAATTAAGCCGCTTCATTAATCGATGTAATTTACCTGCACTCAAGCCCAGCGGTTTGACGATCGCGGTCAGTTTTTCACTATTAGCTAAATAACTTGCCAAGCTTGAGGTTAACCGCGGCATATGTGTTAACGAGTTCATGCAAACGTCTAATGCTAATATTTACGCTTTAGGGGATTGCGCTGAATTTGAAGGGCAAGTAAAAGCGTATTTACAACCGACCTTAATCAGTGCGTCTGCATTAGCAAAAACCTTATTGGGTGAAGTGACTAGCGTGAAACTGCCCAATATGATGGTCAAGGTTCCCCCCCTAATTACCCGATTCAAATTGGTGGTAAAACTGATGCAGCCTCAGTATCACGTTGGAATATTGATGTTCAATCACAAGGGATTGTCGCTAAAGGCTATGACAGCGCCGATAACATGGTGGGATTTGTGGTGACTCGAGATTGTACTCAACAAGCATTCTCTTTGTTAAGACAACTCTAAAAACCTTAATTTAATAGCTTCACCAACACTAAACAACAAAGCAGAACAGTAATTAGTTCTGCTTTTTATTTGGACGATTAAATCACTCCAACATTAAGGTAAAATCAAGGTAGCTTTGACCTTGCATGGCCACAACCTGTCTTAAGCCGAGCACTGGAATGACTGGTTTTTATATTAATGCTTTAATCGGACGATTCTTTCTATGCATTTCAAAGGTTAATTTCAATCCACAACTTGCCTGATTCACATATTCTAGCGACAATACAGTATGAGTTTATGGCCTTTATAAGCATCCTATAATTGTTATTTAAATCTTTTCAATATTGCGTTGTCGCCTTTGCTGCCATTGTCATGATGGTACCTAATTTCGCTTGGGCAAAAGATAACTGGTTAACGGTCAAGGTAACGGGCGCATCAGGACGGTTAACCAAAAATATCCAAGCGCATTTAGGCAATAACCCTGATTCTGAAGTACAACGCAGAGCCTATTTATTTACTGTAGAAGACAATGTTAACGCCGCGCTGGAATCCATCGGCCATTATCACGCAAAAGTATCGATTAACGTTGAAGAAGCGACCAAGGGCCCCTGGAAACTTAACATCGATATCGATGAAGGTGCGCCTACCATTGTTCAGTGGATAGACATTAAATTCAGTGAGCAAATGATTGAAGATAACAGCTTTAATCGTTGGCTTGATCAGTTAACTATCAAACCTGGTGATGTGTTAGATCACGGCGTATACCAAGAGTTAAAAAATCAGCTGGTTACATTAGCTATGGCCAGAGGCTACTTCGATGGAAAATTCTCACGGGCTGAAGTGGTGGTTAATCGGGATGTGAATACCGCTAAAATCCACTTGCATTATGACTCAGGTAGACGCTATCAACTGGGTAACGTCGAGTTTCATGGTCATACTCTCAATGATGAGTTCATGAAAAAACTCATCCCGTTTAAACCCAATTCAAATTATTCAACCCGGCGGTTAAATCGATTGAACCGCAACCTTATCGATACTGGCTACTTTAGTAATATCAAAGTGTTACCACAAGTTGATGCCATGACCGACGTCGATGTCCCCATCAGAGTTGACTTAAGCCCAAGACCAACACACTCATTTGAATTAGGTTTGGGCGCCGATATTGGTACCAATGCCGAAAAAACCATTGAGCCAAGGGTCAGGCTCACTTGGCGGATGCCGCAAATTAACAGCTATGGCCATACTCAAGAAACTACTATGGAATGGTCACCTGACAGGCCTAAGTTTTTAACCACCTATACTATTCCGTTAAAGCACCCGTTAGATGATCAGCTACAATTTAAGATTGGATTACTGCGAGATAAATATGGCGTTACCCAAGATTATAATGAAGAAGATAGAAGCTACGATTACACTGGCCAGCTAGAGTCAGAGAAACGTTTACTCGGGGTGATCAGACAACAAACCCTAGCCGACCAATGGCTATTTGGTTATTCACTTGAATATAGCCAAGAGCTTTATAATCAATCCAATATTGATTACGATTCAAAATTCCTTCTTGCAGGCTTTGGTATTGGCAAAACCGTTCGCGGCGATAACACCTTAGACCCCAAGTCGGGCTACCGTCATATTTACAGTATGCAATATGGTGACCCTAATTTAGGCTCTGAAATTCGACTGTTAAAATTTGAAGCTAACTTTAAATGGATTGATACCTTTTTCGATCGGCATCGTTTTGTAGCCCGACTCGACTTAGGCGCCAACATTGCTGATAGTGACGATATCGCCCAAATATCACCTTCGCTACGTTATTTTACCGGTGGCGATCAGAGTATTCGCGGTTATGGCTACCAAGAGCTAGGGCCATTCATTGAATACACCAACGAAGACGGTAGCACGTCACGTCAGGTTGTCGGCGGTCGTTATTTGATGGTGGGCAGTTTAGAGTATCAATTTTATTTAACTGACACATGGCGACTTGCCAGCTTTGTGGATGCGGGTAACGCTTTTGATACAGAAACATTTGAACCTATTGCCTCCGTCGGCGGCGGCGTTCACTGGATCTCTCCTATCGGACCCATTAGATTCGATTTAGGTGTCGGCTTGAAAGAAACAGAAACGGTCGATAGATCTTGGCGAATTCATTTAACCATGGGGACGGATTTGTAATGACAGAAAAATCCAAGCTACCCCAGCATCATAACGACCATGAAGCCCATGACGCTACACCACTAGATAAAGTGCCAGCAAAGCCGCCATTAACGCTTTGGGCGCGATTATGGAAATACTTCAAACATACCACTCGAGTGATTATCTATATTCCACTGCTGATTTTAATTTTGCTAGCAGTGCTCATTGGCACGCCTTTCGGCGCACGTATGTCAGTGATGTTAGCCAATCAATTTGTGCCCAATCTCGCATTAGACTTACGCTCTGGCACCATCAATAAGCAACTCGAATTTAACCATGCAAGCTGGTCAATGGATGGCGTAGCGGTAGAGGTTGATGACTTAAGCTTATCTTGGCTGCCAACCTGTTTGTTTAACAAGCAAATTTGTGTCGATAAGTTACACGCAAGTGGCGTGCGGGTACGAGTAGCTACTGATGAGTTTGCCGATGATGTGCCTAGTGAAAGTACCGTTGCAAACGCTCGAACAACTCAAGCTGCATTAGCAGATAATCAGCCAGCTAACACTGATAAAACTAATGAAAGTAAAGATGAATTACCTGAACCGCTGATTTTACCTGTAGTTATTGGCCTTAACGAATTAGACTTAAACTCAGTTGAGGTCAGCGTAAATGACATGCGCTATAACGCCAGCCGCTTGCAAGGCAAAGCACTATGGAATAGCAAAGGCTTAAGAGTTAATTACCTTTATAGTGACGGTTTGCTGGTTGATATTCCTCTTGCCAGTGATGATGTTGCAGCGCCGAACAATACCACTGAGGTAAATGACGACTGGGCTATGGCAGCATTACCAGTGGTTTATATGTCATTCCCTATTTACCTTGAACAACTGATTAGTAATAACAGCGTGATGGTCTTGGGAGCAAGAACCGATGATTTCGCAAAAATAACCTTAGCAGGCAGCTATGTTGATGACTTAATTGATGTGCAGCAATTAGCCATCACTCATGATTACGGTGAGGCAACATTAGAAGGCGATATCCGTTTAAATCACGATTACCCAATGAATATTAACGCCGATTTTAGCCTTAACAATGTGGCCGAAATTCCTGAATTAACCCAGCAAAAAATCAAACTCAGTGCACACAACGGCTTTGATGATTTAGCCGTTACCCTTGCCGCTGAAGGTGACTTTACCATTAATTTTGACTCAAATATCACTTTGAGTAAGCCCGAAATGCCTTATCGAATTGATATAAGCAAAGCCCAAATTCAGTGGCCTTTGATTAAGCCTGACTATGTCACTGATATCAAAACATTATCAAGTACCGGTGACTTCAACCAACAACATGTTGTCCTTGATGGGCAATTCCTCAGCCCCTATCACCCGCAGCTTGAAGTTAATAGCGCAATGCAGCTATCACATACCAATGTGGATATTGCAGATATTGTCATTAGCTCAGATGCGGGGGATATCGCAGGTCAAGCGAGTCTTGATTGGGGCAATGATTTTAGCTGGCAAGCCAAACTCGACACCACTGATTTACAGCTAGAAAAAATCGATTATCTTTATGAACTCACCGAGCTTAGCAGCCACATCAGTGGGATATTAACCACCACAGGTAAGGTTTCTGATACTAGCTGGGAAGTAAATATTGTAGACAGTGATTTAAGCGGCAGTTTAAATCAGTACCCTCTTAGCGTTAAAGGTCAGGTACAATTTGATAATAACTTCGCCATCAATGCCAAAGACCTACAAGCACAAGCCCTCGGCACAACCCTACTTATCAATGGTCAAGCAGATACAGTATGGGATGTAGATGCATTACTTGATGTACCTGACATCAGCCAGTGGCTACCAGATAGTAAAGGGTCAATTACCGCAAAAATCGATGTCACTGGCGATGCCAAACAACCTATCGTTGATATTAACGGCCAAGTGGCCGATTTTGATTTTGCCGATATGAAGCTCGACAGACTGACATTAACGGGTCACTACTTACCGTTAAATGAGCATCAATTTAGCGTGAATCTCGCCAGTACTGCTTTTAGCTGGAGCGAACTGGACTTAACTGACGTAGAGCTAATCGCCTCAGGAGATCTTGGCCAGCAAACATTGCAACTGTCTACGGGTGGAGAGCTAGCCATTAACACCCAATTGAGCAATATATACACGGCAGATAAACAACGCTTTGATACTGAAGTTAACGCCTTATCCTTAACCAATATGCTCGGAGATTGGCAGTTAGATAAGCCCATCACGATCGTTTGGGATCAACTCAATCAACTTGGCAGCGCCAGTCCTTTTTGCATTAATCACCCCAGCAATAGCCTGTGCCTGATTGAACCTGCAAATTTTGGTACCCAAGGGGATATTCATATTCTTGCACAAGGCACACCTGGCCGCCTACTGCAGCCAATATTACCCGAACGCTTGGTATGGATTGGTGACTCTAGCCTTGATGCCAAACTGAATTGGTCTGAGGTTGAAAAGTTACAAGCAGATGTTGATTTAACCTTATCTGAGGGCAAATTAGAATTAAAGCGCTCAGAGAATGATCGCATCGATATCATTTACGACTTAGTTAACTTACATGTCACATTAGATGAGCAGCAACTAACGGGTCAATTATCAGTGCAAGCAGATAGCATCTCAGATATCAGCAGCCAAGTTAACATCAGCACCCAGCCTTCAAGAGAGCTATCAGGGCATATCAATATTGACGAGTTAGATTTAACTGGCTTACAGGGCTTCTTCCCTGAGCTGGCGACATTACAAGGACTGTTTTCCACTGATTTAACCTTATTAGGCACTTTAAATGAGCCTGAAGTCGGTGGCAAAATGACACTATCAAAAGCAGCTATTGCCACTACAAACAACCCGACTTTGATTGAAAATATCAATTTAATAATGGAGCTCGCTGGCCAACAAGGTAATGTAACAGGCGATTTAACCATGGGGAAAGGCCAGGCAAATATCAATGGTAAGTTGGCTTGGCCAGAGGGTAACTTTAATGGTGAAATTGATATAAAAGGTAAAAAGCTCGCCTTTATTCAGCCCCCTATCGCAATATTGGATATTACTCCTGATGTAAAAATTAACTTTAGTAAAAATCAGCTGGCGATCACGGGCACTGTCGATATTCCTAGCGGGGAAATTACATTAGTTCAACTAGCTGAGGGTGGTGTAGCGATATCTAGCGATGTGGTATTTAAAGACTCGATTTCAGAACAAGAAGAAAAAGTCAGCCCTTACGCTATCGTCGCCGATCTCAATATTAATGTGGGCAAGAACCTTAACATTGATGGCATGGGCTTAAACGGCAAGTTAGAAGGAACATTATTGCTACAGCAACAAGCCTTCAAACCACCGCTGTTATTTGGTGATATTAAAGTGAATAATGGCAGTTATAAATTTATGGGGCAAACCCTAACCATCAGTACTGGTGAAGTGCAGTTTGTTGGCCCAAGCTCAGTACCCAACTTAAATATTGAAGCAGTAAAAGAAATCAAAGATGAAGATCTCACCGCAGGCGTGAGAGTCACAGGCACAGCCATGCAGCCAGTAGTGACCTTGTTTTCAAACCCAGCCAAAGAGCAAGCCGAAATTCTATCCTACATAGTCACCGGCACAGGCTTTGCGAACTCTGGTAATGATCAAAATAATGCTTTAATGATGAGCGCGGCGTTAAGCTTAGGCTCACAGTTTGGCGGCGGCGCAATGAACAACATTGGCTCAACAGCGACGGGCTTAATTGAAAAAATGGGCTTTTCTAATGTACAACTTGATGCCAACGATGAAGGACGCTTTGCCATTAGCGGTTATATTGGCGAAGACTTGATGGTGAAATACGGTATTGGTGTTTTTAACCCCGGCTATGAAATGACGGTAAGGTATTATATTTTTTCACAGCTTTACCTAGAAACCGTATCAGGCAACTTAAATCAATCCTTAGATATTTACTATAGCTTTGATATTGATTAAGCGTTATAAACCAAATTTTAGTCACAAAAAAAGCGCCTTAAGGCGCTTTTTTCATTCAAATTAGCAATTAAGCAAATTTGAAATCGATGTGTTCGATAAGCATTTTGTACGCATGACGCTGTACAGCTTGTGCACGAACTTTAATTTCTTTGCCATCGATTACGATAGTTAACTCGCTTGTGTAGAAATCTTCATTCAACTGTTGGTTGATGATATCTTTTTGAGCGAATTTGATAGAAATAGGCTCTTTACCTGGACCGTAGATTACAGCAGGAACTAAATTCGCATGACGTAGGCGGCGGCTCGAACCTTTCCCGATTTCAGTACGGATTTCAGCATTGATAGTATAAGACATGTAATTCTCACTTATATAAAATAATTTTTGTTGTTATTTTCGACCAATAACAACTCGTGCTCGTTATAAAACTAAGCGCGCGGATTCTAACACAGCTAAATAGCGTCAACAAGCATCACGCCGGTATTTTATCCACATGAACTAACTATATAGCCTTTAAATCATGCTAAATATCAGGCCGTGGGTTTTACCAGCTTCTTACCGGGCCAGTATCAAGGTGAATAAAACCAGAACGAGGGTAATAACCAACCCCGCCCATTTTTAACGACATTGCTGCATCACGTAAGGTTTTAAGAGCAATGCCGGGTATGGCTAAATCCATTGCCATTCCCTTCATATGATAACTTTTCTTGGCAACACCATTACTGTTGGCCGCTAACATATTATTGGTGATCGGAGAGCGATAACCAGAAATCACATGAATTTCATCTGAGTTATTCAGTGTCTGTTGAAGCTTATACAGGATTTCATATAAACGCTTATCCATCGGCGCCGCTTGGTTTTGTCTATGGTCACGTAATACATTGCTAAAAAGCGTTAAGGTATCACTGCGATATTCACCATCAACCCAAAAACTGCCTTGCCCGCGCTCACCAGTATGACGGTTGTAAAAGCTCAGATCACGCTGCCCTATTGTAGATCGGCTTGCTTGAGCGGAATTAGAAAACATTGAAGCGACAGCCACCCCACTAATTCCAAGGATTAACTGCCTACGCGAAGGACAAACTAACGACATTAACTCACCACTTTTTAAAAATTCAAACTGTGCACTTTTTGCACAAACGAGGATGAATTTAAAGCTTATGGCAAACAATAGCAACTCTAAAAGCACATAAGTTATGTATAAATCATGTGCAGTTTAGCAACTTCTAATAAGGTCAGGCACTTAACGTGACGTCAACTGTAATGGGCTTGTTGCATTATTTGCCACCACTGTTTTATCTGTGTTATTTAAATGATAAATATCATTTCGATATTGGGCCAAGTTATCTTCACCAACCCAAGCATTCCAATACACTATATGCACAGGAATGGTCTGTGACAGCGAAAACCATTGAGTATTTTTTTGATTAGACTGCATACGCGCCCAAGTGCGTTTATCTATTACCACATTATCCGCGAACCACTCAGCCAATTGCTGCACTTTTTCAATGCGAATACAGCCCGATGAAAGCGCTCGATTTGCCTTATTAAAAAGCCATTTATCTGGTGTGTCATGTAAGTATATATTCAGATCATTTTTAAAATGAAATTTATAACGCCCCAACGCATTAATTTCCCCGGGTCGCTGCACCAAACGATATGGAAAGGCTGCAGTTGCGGCCATTTGCCATTCATCAGCGGTTTTATCAATTTTAATCCCAGCTCGATCAAAAACATCAAATTGTCGATCGCGAAAATAATCACCATCTTTAGCCACTTTAGGCAAGATATCCCGTCGTAACAGCTTTTTAGGTACTGTCCAAGTAGGATTAATGACCACATTGGATATTTGTCCTGACATCACAGGGGTTCTTCGATAGGCCTTGCCGACAATTACTCGAGAGGTCATGGCGATTTGACTATCATTGACTAGCACCATTTCAAAGGCGGGAATATTTACCAATAAATAACGCTCTGACAGTTGATGTTGATAACTGGTTTTAGCCACAAAATTACTGGCAAGTAATATGGCGCGCTGTTTAGGTGTTTGGTTTAACCAATGTAAGGTATTGGGACCAATAACAGCATCGGCTTTTAAGCCATGACGCTGCTGAAATGACACCACCGCGTTCGCTATAGTGTCATCATAAATATGTTGCGCTTCTGAACGAGATGATAAGTCCCCAAGTAACCATAAACGCTGTGAAATAGCACTGATAGTCTGATGGCTATCGCCAGGCCGTAAAAAACCGCCGGGGACAATTGGCTGCCATTCATGGCGGTTATCAAGCCACATTAATCGTCTAATATGGTTAAGAACTCTCAAGTAATCATCTACCGGAGGCTCTAAAGAAAAAACTTTGTTTTGAAGTGAAGCGTTGGAAGCCAGATTGTGATACTGCAGTTCAACAGACTTATCAGCCCAAAACCTATCAACTTCATTTTGTATTGTGTCGATATATTCAAGCTTTTCAGCCTCTGTACCCTGGCGCAGAATCGTTAAATATGCTTGCCATTGAACACTGGAGTCAGTCAACGAAATCAATAATACATGTTGCGCAAGGGTGTTATAAACCGCATCCGAAGCCGCAATCTTAGTCATTGGCGTAAAATACAAGAATAATATCACTGCAAAAGATAACGCAACTCGATGAAAACAGCATCTCACCATGAATTATCCTCCTAAATACTGACTACGAGCTTTTGAGTATGGCAAAGAAATACCATCCTTGTGTTACATAAAATATGACACTGTTAAAAGATAATACGAAAGTTGGAGATAGATAGCGGATTTAGCGCAGCAATTCGACAGTGGTAGAGCTGTGATAAGTCGAGTTCTGTTAAACGATGGGCATAACTGCTATAAACAAACTCCGCAATACTTATTACGTTAATTTCACAGCAGTTAATATGAATAAAAAACAACTCATGCAAGTGATGGCCTCGGACATCGGTATCTCACAATCTCAAGCGAAAATTCAAATCGATCAAATTGTTTCTCAGATCCATAAAGCACTTACCGAAGGTGAAAAAGTTTACATTCCGCAATTTGGCACATTTGAATTACGCTACCATTTAGCGAAAAATGGCTACAACCCACAAACCGGTGAAGCAATGGAAATCCCAGGATTTAACCAACCAAGCTTTAAAGCTGCGCCTGGATTGAAAAAACTCATCAATCAGTAATAAAGCCATAATCCCATTTCAAAGGCCTTGTTTTACTAGTAATAGCAGCAAGGCTTTTACCAATAATTATACCATTTCATAATCATCTTCTAAACTTAAAGTCAAAGTCACCTTACCCAGCGCTCAACCATGAACCTTAACCATGCTGTGATATGTGTTGTTCTACTGCTATGCACTTTTATTCCATTACAGGAAACCTCAGCCTCCTACGAGAGCTTTGAGCTATCAACAACAGCAAAAATTATTGTTGTTGGTGACATCCATGGCGACTATGGTGAATTTGAAACATTAATTCGTGCAGCAGGCATTATCGATGACCAACTGAATTGGCAAGCTGGCGACACTCAGCTAGTCAGTGTCGGCGATCTGCTGGATAGAGGCCCTGACTCCCGCAAAGTAATGGACTTGTTTATGCGTTTAGAGCAACAGGCCACCGCAGCAGGAGGCGCAGTACATCTTGTGTTGGGTAATCATGAATTGATGAACCTTATCCGTGAACTTAACTACGTACCCACTGATGAATATAAACACTACCTGGATGATGAATCTGCGGACGTACGCGAAAATTACTGGCAGCAATACCTTTCATATGCAACTGAAACCAGTGCCGGAATGAGTCAGCAATCGCTATTATCGACCTTTAACACTGAATACCCTCCCGGCTACTTTGGCCATATGCAGCTCTTTTCTACCAAGGGTAAATATGGCCGTTGGCTGTTGAGCAAGCCCAGTATATTAAAGATCAATGAGGTGCTATTTCTCCATGGTGGACTTTCTGCCAAGTTCCCTCTGTCAACCTTAGCCGAAGTAAACAACGAATCAGCAAAAGTAATACATGATTACATGGAAGCTTTTGAGCAATTAAAACTCCAAGGCGCATTAAGTCACCTTGATGATTTCTTTAGTCGCCAAGAAAAAATAGCACGGCGGTTACTATCTGCAGGCTCTGACGAACATAAATCCTTGTACCAAAGCTTTGTTAATCTCAGCCAGTCTTTTTACCTCGATGGAGAAAGTCAATTCTGGTATAGAGGCTCAGCTCTTTGCCATCCAATCTTTGAGGAAGAGATACTTGATCGCGTTTTGCAACACTATAAGGCCAAACAATTGGTGATTGGTCACACAACCACGAGTAGCCGCGTTTTTGAAAGCAGAATGAAGGGCAAGGTGATCAATACTGACACTGGACTGTACCGAAAATATTATCAGGGCAATCCAATGTTATTAGCCATTAACAAAGATGAACTTCAACAATTTGATGGTAATCAATGGCGTCCTTTTGAGGTTGACGATGGTCAATACCGTGAGATTTACCAAGGCCACAGCTATCAGGACTGGGAACAGTTATTAACACAGGCAATTATCACTAAACTTGAGCCTATAGGGACTGGTGTGACACAGTCGAAAAAAGCTTATTTGGAACATAACGGACTGCGTTTCAAAGCTATTTTTAAAACTGAAAATATCATCCCCAGAAATGCCTCTAAAGATAAATATCGCAATACCGACAGTTATAAATACGAAATAGCAGCGTACAGGATAGCCCGTCACCTTGGATTGAATATGATCCCGCCAACGGTACTTCGAACCATCAAAAATAAACAGGGCTCGCTACAATTGTGGATAGATGACACTTTTAACGAAAAAAATCGCATCGAGGATGAACGTTATCCAAGCGAGTATTGCGTTCTGTCATACCAAGCCAGCCTGATGAATATGTTTGATATTTTAATTTTCAATGTAGATAGAACCCAAAGCAATATTATCTATACAGAAGCGGATTGGATGATGTGGATGATAGACCACTCTCGAAGCTTTAGAACTGGCAAACACGCACCAAAATATTTAAAGGCGGCACGTTTGCGTCACTCGCTAAAAATTGAACATCAATTAAAAAACTTAGACTATCAAAGCCTAGATAAACTCACTAATGGCCTACTCAAGAGAAAACAAATCAAGGCGTTACTCAAACGTCGTGATCTGTTATTAAAAAAGCTGGCAGAACATGAGTAAAAATCCTCATTAACCACGCTCGCTACCTTAAGCCGCTTAAGTGATTTATGCCATACCTGTCAGTAATTCCGTGTTTATTGTCAATATAAGAGCTTAAGCAAAAGCGCTGTACTAGCTCATAAACGCCAAATACTCTAATTAAGATAAAGAGTTAACCAAACTCATAGAGAGGATAACAGGCAAGATACTGATATTGACTTAAATGATTGTAGATTTACTGAGGCTGTAACCAAGAGATTGTAAGCCCCTGTAAATAGCGCTATATTACAGCGGGTTTGACATGTCATCTTTTAAGCCGTCTTCGAACTTAATCGCTGAGACTGTAACTAATTTTGTGTAACTGCTTATCAACACGTACTCTATAGAGAGTCAAGGATAGGCAGATACTCATGAACAAAAAAGATATTGAAGCTTTTGCTAAAGAAGCTGCTAAAAGCATTAAAACACCAGAAGACTTAAATCAATTCAGT
>NZ_MCTY01000216.1:39085-59705 GCF_002873635.1 Shewanella sp. 10N.286.52.B9 | reverse complement strand
CAGAAAGACTAGGCGACATTCCTTGGGTGCATTTTAAATCGTAATATATTAATTCACTCATAGGTTAAATATAAACATAGTATGTTTAAGGTGTCAATTGAAACAATCTACGATTGAGACTTAATGATAATATATTGACTTCATATTAGATAAATTGATGCTTTAGATCAGAAGCAGAAGTAACTAAAAAAATAGCAGCCTTTCGGCTGCTAAAGCTACAACAGATACTTACTAGGAATAAGTATACAGGAAAGTAAAACAACACTATTTGTATAATAGCAACAACAGACAAGTTCAAAATCATCTCTGAAATGACTGAACTAAAACAACACACTGAACTCAGTTTACGGCATTATTGAACTCTAAAGTTCTGGCCTAGTGGGCTGTTAAGGTACTTTTATAACCTTGGACATATGCCAAAGCGTTATGCTTAACTTGCTCAACACTCATCCCAGCCTTATATAAGCCGCTTCCTAAACCAAACCCACTGGCACCAGCATCAATAAATGCTTGCATAGTGTCTGGTGAAACTCCCCCTACAGGTAAAATATCAATATCAGGAAGAACAACTGACATTGCTTTTAACCCCATAGGGCCAAATGCATCAGCTGGGAATAATTTAAGCGAATCTGCACCCGCATTAATAGCCGCATAAGCATCAGATGGTGTGAAAAAACCGGGGACACAATAAAGGTCTTTCGCTTTACTGTACCGAATCAATTTTGCATCAGCATGGGGAGAAATAATAATACGCCCGCCCGCAGCTTCGACTAAATCAACTTGTTCCTGGCTAACAACAGTGCCAGCACCAATGATGACATCGTTACCATATCTATCACTAAGTAACTTAATACTTTCGTAAGGCGACGGTGAGTTTAAAGGAACTTCTATAACTCGATATCCAGCGGTCACTAAAATAT
The DNA here is from genome assembly GCF_002873635.1 of Shewanella sp. 10N.286.52.B9. NCBI lineage: Bacteria > Pseudomonadati > Pseudomonadota > Gammaproteobacteria > Alteromonadales > Shewanellaceae > Shewanella > Shewanella sp. 10N.286.52.B9. The sequence goes on along the minus strand of NZ_MCTY01000216.1, from coordinate 58,785 downwards.
CTGCAACATCTAATACTTCAGCAGGTGTCACGCCACGTAAAATTGCAACCAATGGCATTTTGCTCATGGCTTCTTTAAGAGTAATCGGCATTTAATGCACTTCCTTTGATTTAATTAAATTCGCTTGCTCAGCTACCATCACCATGCCTAAAGCAGAGGCTTTCTCGCTGCTCACTGGGGTTGAAAGTAAACCAAGTTCTTTTAGCGCTTGAGCATAAAGTGTGTTTAAAGTCGAACTGCCAATGAGATAAATATGTTCAAGGGATGATGCCGCCAACACTGAACATAATTCAGCGCCAATCAGTAATCCTGAAATATAACTACAAACATGCTTGTCATCTAATCGCTGTTCTAGTCGTAAAGTTCTCGCGCTAAATAAATGGTGCAGCAAACCCCCTTCCCTTTGACTGGTATGTACGCCTTGTAAAAAGCTATCCATATCAACATCAGTCGCTTGTTTATCTACGCCTTTTCCAAGAATGCTGTTTTCAACTACGATGTTATACATCTCGCCCGTCATTTGAGTCGACAAGCTTTCTACGATTGGTTGACCTTGATCATTCTTAGCCATTTTTATCCACTTAGAATGGGTTCCAGGTAAGCAAAAAACTAACTTATCTAATTGAGCATTGTTTAATAAACCCAACTCGTGCTCAATCAATGATACGGCGCCGAATACCTGCACTTCTTCACCGCGCATAACATCAGGTTGTAAATTAGCAGTCTGACACTTAACGCCCGGTACAATGCGAATAGACAATTTCGATTCGTTATCCACATGACATAATTTCATCGCGGCTTGTTTAGCATCTGCTGGGCAATCTATATAGCCTGCATCGACCCAACCTTGTGCGCTACCCACCATGCCGGCCATTAACACTGGCACTGAAAAGTCTGTAACCCATGGCTGTATATGGGCTAAAAGCGCAGCTTCAAATTCATCTTTTTTAAGGCATAACATACCTTGAGGCGCCGATACTTCAGACAAGATTTTGCCGCGTTTATCCAATAAAAAGGCGCGAAAATTACTACTCCCCCAATCGACTGCAATAAGTACAGGCGTGGGTGACGATTGCTCTGTCATTTAAAAATTCTCTACAATGATGTGGGCTTAGAAAACTTCATAATGTTTTATGAAGTCTGGATCTGGCTCTACGCCAATACCAGTCCCTTGTGGAAGTGCAACCGTGCCGTCGTTTTCTTTAACTTGCTTAAGAATGTTTAATGGCTCTTTAAGTAAGTCTTCACGGAATAAATTCGGAGTAGTATCGTATTCGAGCATCGGCTGAATTGGATGAGCTGCGCCTGGTAAATCAGGTAATGCTGCCAATAAATGCAAATTGGTACCCACAGCAATAGCAGAGCCCCAAACATGATTTATTACCGGAATAAAATGTGCGTGTGCCATCGCTAATACTTTTTGGTATTCAGTAATGCCACCTAATGCACAAACTTCAGGTTGCAATAAATCCACACAGCGATTTTCAATTAAGTCTCTAAAACCCCAGCGGGTGAATTCTGCTTCACCACCTGCAATGGTCATATCTAAGGCTTCACACAGTTCTCGATAACCTTGTTTATCTTCAGGTGCTACGGGTTCTTCAAACCAATTTACGCCAAGGTTTTGCAGCTCACGTCCCAGAGGGATCGCCTCTCTGGTGGTATAGGCATGGTTTGCATCGACCATTAATTGCATATCACCAATGCCGCGGCGTACAGCTTCAACTAATTTAATATCTCTATCAGGACTTAAACCGATTTTCATTTTCATCGCTTTAAAGCCTATCTCTTTAATGCGGGCACTTTCATCGGTAAAGCGTGCTTCAAGGTCGTCATGACGTTGTAGCATCATGCCGTAACCGTAAGCTGGGATACGGTCTCTAAAGGCACCGCCCAGTAACTTATAGACGGGCTGGTCAAGGAATTTACCGGCAATATCCCATAAAGCGATATCCACACCCGACAAAGACTGAATAGGCATGCCTTTTTGACCATGGTCGCGCATTAAGTTGTACACCTTATGCCAGATCACTTCGCGATCTAGCGGATCCATACCAAGGATCATAGGTTGAATCACTTTTTCAACGATTGTTTTGTTGGCAAACGCAATTCCGCCGCCACCAAAACACTCACCCCAACCTGTTATGCCAACATCCGTTTTAATTTCGACTAGGTGAGTAGTACGTTTGGCATAATACTGCTGCGAGTAACCTAACTCTTCTTCAAGATCGTACTGCAGAACGTGGCTTATAATTTCAGTAATTTTCATTCAATAATAGTCCCAAATTAATCTGATTAAAGCGCACGTGAGATGCGTTTAAAAGCCAAGTAATCGTCGAGCGCTAGCAACGAACAATCAACTCCAACTCCTGACTGCTTAATCCCAAAATGCGGTAAATTAATGGCATATTTAATCCCATTAATTTGTACTTCGCCAAAACGAAGTTCGTCCGCAAAATGGTCCGCTGTCGTTTGATTTTGAGTAAACACATAAGCGGTTAAGCCCGCATCAGTATCATTAGCAAGGTTCAGTACATCTTGATGATTTTTGAAGGTAGCAATGCTAATAACTGGTCCAAAAACTTCTTCTTTCGATATCGCCATTTCAGGTGTCACACCCAGTAACACGGTAGGACTGTAAAAATATCCGGTGTCTAATCCTGGTGGTTTACCGCCACCTGATAACAACTTGGCGCCTTGAGCAATCGCTTCTTTTACTAAGCCATCGATACGCTGCCAAGAAGCACCGTCCATCAGTGGCCCCATTCCAATATCAGCCTCTTTATCAAAACCAACGTTGACGGAATGAGTGCGGGTTAACACCATTTCAATAAATTCGTCAGCCACAGACTCTTCAATAAAGACTCGGTTAGGAGCAACACAAATTTGGCCAGCATTACTGTATTTCACGCCGCAAATAACATCGGCAGCCGTGGTTAAATCTGCATCAGAAAATACGATGGCAGGTGCATTGCCACCAAGCTCCATCGAGTAGCGTTTGATTGACGTCGCCCCTGTACCAATTACGTGCTTGCCGACATTGGTTGAACCGATTAATGTCAATAAAGACGGAATAGTGGATGCAGAAATGGCATCGCCCACTTTGTGATCAGGGCCAGAAAGTATATTAACCACGCCATCAGGTAAGCCAATTTGAGCGCAAAGCTCACCGACGGCATAAGCAGATAATGGGGTTTTAACAGAAGGCTTAATCACAATAGGACAACCCGCAGCCATTGCTGGGCCTAACTTATAAGCAAGATTAAGCAGCGGAAAATTCCATGCAAGAAATGCAGCAGCAACCCCTACTGGCTCGCGGCGAAGTTCATGGACGTGGGTGCCCTCTTTATCTTCTAATGTCTCTTGCGCTAAATTGAGCATGGCATCAGCATAAAAATTTAAACTGTCGACCAACATTTGGTAGTCATCCTTGGTTGATGCCCAAGGCTTAGCCATTTCAAGATGCACACACTCACGTAAATGCTGTTCATTTTCTATCACTGCATCACGTAATTTATACATCCATTCAGTACGTTGTTGAATAGATGTTTTAGACCAAATTGGAAACGCCTTTTGTGCAGCTTCAAGTGCTAATTCAGCTTGAGGAATATCTGCCGCAGCAATGCTGCCTACCGATAAAAGAGTTGCAGGATTAATAACATCAGTGGTTGATCCGCTCGATATGAGTTTACCGCCGATATAAAGTTGTTTAGACAGCATTAGCAACGCTCCATGTGAAAAATTCAAAACAAACTAGGTAATAAGCTTTTAACTGAACCCGTTAATCAGTAGTCAAATAAGCATATTGATAACGCGATACATGATAAGTATTTAAACATATGATGTTTGATAAAACAATATAGAAATGTAATTAGTTTGTGAACATGTAAACAATCAAAATAACTTTTTACGATAAGGATTAAGACTAAGTCATTTTATAACAGCTACTTAGTAATTAAACACACTCATTAATAGCAATTACACAATAAAGCATTGTACCGACCAGTTACGTTTACTATTGGGTTTGATGAAGTAATAATCATCGCGCTTAATCGCTTCATTGAGTGAATCAGCCCCCCCTAAGCAAGGCTCTAAACCCACGACATAGGCAGGCGGTTGATCACTGCCAGACCAGCCTCGATAATTAAGCCATAATCCAAAATGTGAAATATCATGACTATCATATCTAAAACCACAACGTTGTTGATAAGCGCCACTGGCTGAAGGCGGCTCAACTAAAGCAACCTCAATAGACTGATTTTTAATAGCATCCGTTGATAAATCATCACTATAAAGCTTGCAGGAAAAGTGACTGTCTGGTGCTAACACCTTATCCAAATCAATCCATTTACCTTGCAGCTGTTTTTTATAAGGCCATTGCGCTGTAATAGCATCTGTATTAAAAAACGCTTTAAAACCACTGTCGGTTTTAAAGCGGTTAATCACTGTTGAAAGCGCTATGGTCATTCCTTTTTCAGCAGCAAAAATCGGATGCATTGACCACACAAAGGGTAATTGATAGTCGCTGTTATTCGTAAGCTGGTATTGAATATCGATATGGTTAGCATCAGCGGCAAGAGTTAAGGTACGCGTAAACACATAAGGTAACTGTTTACCCACGCAGCGAAGCGTCAACGAGATGAAATTCGAAGACTCAACAATTTCAGTGACTTGCCACGGTAAACACCATAGCTCACCGTGATCAGGAATTAATACATGCCTAAGCGCAGGCAAAGCGTATTGCTCGCCATTGATGCTGGGGAAGCATTCATCCCAACCACCACAATCAAAGCCATTGACGAATGACTCACCATAATTTGGCTGTTTCAAAAAAGCATGAGCGCCTTGAGGTTGTTCAAGCCACTCTCTGCCAGTAAGCATCGATTTTAATGAAATTATTTTCGCACCAATGGCAGGCACCACGGTAAAAGACAGGGTATTGTTGGCAATGGTAATAAGCTCAAAACCGTCTTTAATCGACTTTTGTAAAGACACCATAGTGGCCACTTTTATGTTCCAACAATTGAGGTGTTAATCGTGATAAATGACCGAACGACCACCATCAACCACTAGGCTTTGTCCTGTCATAAAGCTTGAATCTTGGCTGGCTAAAAACAATGCCGGTTTCGCGACCTCTTCAGTGGTGCCATTACGTTTTAACGGATGCACTTCACCCATAGCTTGTCTTGACGCTTGTGGATCGTCTGTCGCTCCCCACGACTTAAATGCCATCGGCGTTTCAATCATTCCAGGACATAACGCATTAACACGAATATTATACTGAGCGAATTCAACCGCCAGGTTTCGAGTGAGCCCTATAACCGCATGTTTTGTCACTGCGTAAGGAAAATACCCAGGTACTATTTTAAATGAATGCACTGACCCGACATTAACAATACTGCCGCGGCCATTGGCTTTCATATGGGGTAAAACGGCTTTGCTGCAATACCACATACCATCAACGTTAACTGAAAAGCTCTTTTTCCACGCATCAACGCCAACAGACTCAATCTTATTACCCGGACTAATCAACGCTGCATTGTTAATTAATATTGTTGGCGCGCCAAGTTCTGCCGCCGTTATAGCGACCATGGCATCGACCATGGCTTCATCTGAAATATCGGTTTTCACAAATATAGCTTGGTAACCTTTTGTCACTAACGCTTCAACAGCATCAAGCCCTAGTTCACTGTTCATATCAGCAACACACACTTTCGCGCCTTGCTGACAAAACTCTAAAGCGATAGTGCGACCTATTCCATCAGCACCACCCGTAACGATAGCAACTTCACCTTTCAACCGATCTGACATATGACTTCTCTACTTATTATTTTTGTTCTGAAACAACTCTTGATTACAGCGATTAGCGCTAACGTGTTAACAACCGCGTTAAGCGAGTAATTTATCCCTGTTTCACTAATTGTCTTTCAATGGCTTCGATGGATTTACCTTTGGTCTCAGGCAAAATTAGCATCATCACAAAACAACCCACAAAGGCTACCCCGCCGTAATACAAGAAGGTATTCGCAGCGCCCATGTTTTCAAGCTGCCAAGGGAAAAACTGTTGGATACTCCAACTCGATATACTTTGTACTAATGCCGCAAACGGCAGTGCAACACTGCGAACCCGGCTTGAAAAAATCTCTGAAAATATGACCCACATAATAGGGCCTATGGACATGTTAAACGCCGCTAAAAAAGCAAATAAACCAAACAAAACAAATGCTGGGTTAATATTAATCGAGGCATTAATAACTGTGCCACTGACTAACGGTAACTCTTTTTTAGAATACACGCTGGCTAGATCAGCCTTTAACGCTACATCACTGTGGTAATCTTTGCCAATAAATGGAATGAGTTTATTTGCATCAACACCTTGCTCAGCAATTATTTCAATCGCAGGTTGGTTAATAACGTAAGTTGCATTGTCAAAACCATACCAAATTGAACAGTGTGCGACGGTAATTAATAATAAGCCGCCAACGGTTAATACTTTACGACCCCATTTCTCAACCGTGAATATTGCAACAAGGGTAAATAAAACCGACATTGCGCCGAGCACTATGGTTTGTAAAAAGGTATCTTCAACACTCATACCGATTTGTTCAAACACGGTAGGTGCGTAAAATAACACCGCATTCATCCCTGTCGCACCCTGAACAACGGCATAACACACAGCAAGAATGACTAAAAAACGCATGGGTTTACTAAACAGTAACTTAAGCTGCTGAATCACTGAGGTGTTACTATCTTGTGCAATAGTTTGTTTAATATCGTCCATCATTGCAGGCACTTCAGATGGATCTGAAATGTCACTGAATACTTGTTCAGCTTCTTTATGTCGTTGCTTACTCATCAACCAGCGTGGAGACTCAGGGATGGTTAGTAATAAACCGAACCAAATAATATTAGGTACTAGCTCAAACCCTAACATCACTCGCCAAATATTCTCATCCGTTAATACTTCAATATTGCCCATTGATTTGATTAGAAAATAGTTAACAACAAAGGCAACTAAGCTTCCTAACGTAATCAATAACTGATTGACCGATACAAATTGCCCTCGCTGTTTGGCTGGTGCGATTTCACCAATATACATGGCAGATACGGTGATTGAGGCAAAGGCGACTCCGCCAATAAAACGCCCTACAACCAGCATTTCGTAACTATTAGCAAATGCTGAGATCACGGTAGACAATGAATAGGTCAAGGCAATAGCCAGTAACACTTTCTTACGGCCAAAGTGCTGACATAAACTCCCCGTAAAAAATAGCGCTAAAATCACCCCTACAATAGCGCAACCGACCACGTTGCCGGTTTGCATACTAGTTAATTCAAATTGGGAGCTAACAAAGCGCAGCGCACCAGAAATGTTGGCGGCATCTAAGCCAAATACAAAGCCACCAAAAGCGGCAATTAATGAAAACTTTATCGCTTGAATGTTTTTGCTTTTCGAAGCTTGGCTCGAAACAAGTTTAGACTCTTTCGAAGTGCTCTCTGACAATGTGTTCTCTAACAAAATAGTTTCCCCAAACCTCGAAAGTCGAGTTTTAAAATTAACATTGGCTGACACCATGTTTTGTTTACATTCCATGGTTTAACCAACCGATGTTACTTACTGCGGCAGTAATTCACGCAACTCATTCGCAAACTAAGCAAAACTCCAGCACTGCAAAGATATCGACTACCACTGATTTTTTTATGTTAATAAATTTGATTTACGACGAAGCTACAGATGGTCGAAGCATTTCGCTACAGGTGCAAATCATTTTATTAACACAATTTAAACATATGATGTTTAAGTAAGCAATATGTTTATATGGAATTTAAACAGATTTATGATCGGCGAATAAATTGGAGGGATTTAATGAGAGAGGACCTAACTTCATTTCAAAAAACGTGACAAGAAATTAGATAAACAACTGATTAAATTATTATTTATCTTTGAGGGATTTAGTATAGGCTTTAAAGTGGATAAGTTTAAGGTATAGATAATTCAGAACGAATCTGTCGTAGATAATACAATTTGATCTGAGCCTACTTTTTTGAGTATCAAATCAGAGTATCAAATCAGAGTATCAAATCAGAGTATCAAATCAGAGTATCAAAGTAGACATATTGTATTACAGTGCATGCCTGATATCTGAAAAATAGCAGCTATGTTCCTATGCCAGAGTTAGGCAATATTACGATTAAAAAAGCTTCATCTCTCATCAGAGTTGCCCCATGACGAAAGAAAGTGGCTCCTACAAAGGTAAGGGGCCACCTAAGTCTAACGAGCACAACTACGACTCGTCGTTGAATTATTTTTGCCATACTCTGACGTATTCAATTTCAAAATCGACAATTCCGTCATCTTTTTTATCTTCAGGACTATTAAGCTCTAAATCGGCTTTACTATCAGGGACACCGTGCCAAGGAAAGGTTTCTTGGTCTAACCAAATACTGATGGGTTTAGTCGCTACGTATCCGTCGTAATCTTCGCTCACCTCACGGTTTTCATAGGCCCATTTTCGAACGTCATCGGCGCTTACATCTGAAAATAATACCCCATCGACATAGTATTTAAAGCCATTTTCATTCCATTCAATACCGTAGATGTGGAAATCATCAGCGACTCTAAATCCTAGGTCTTTATGCTCTGTGTAAGTTGGCTTACCCGGTTTACTGGTATTTTTACTCCAGTCTCGAATTGACCACCAAAGCTCTTTATCCAGTTCTAATTTTTCTGGATCGCGATGATCGCCAAACTGTTCAAAGAAATCGATTTCTAGTTGATGTCCCATCGCCCAAAAAGCACTGGTAATTTCAGCATCTGCTGCCTTACTCTTAATCTCAATGTAGCCATATTTGAACTCTTTGCGGGAAATGATACAGGCTGTAGTGAGATTTTCATGGGGCAGCGCATCCCCGAAAACAGGAACTCTAATCTCATCGGTGAACGGGAAATCTGGCTCCCAACGGGTTTCTAGTATTAGCTTTCCATTTTCTAAACGATAGTTTTTACCAGAGAACTGCGACGGTGCTCGGCCTTTCCAGACTTTTTTATTGGGCTTGTCTGGATGCTTATAAACGGGCTTGCCGTTTTCAAATTTACCAACGATATACCATCTGTCTTCATCTAATGTATCGGTCTCAAATTCATCACTGACCTCGGGATTAAGTATCCAGTCACCATGATTTTTTGGATCTGAATAAGGCAATACAGCCATTGTGTTATATGCTGCTGATTCATTAGCCTCTATCGCTTGAACCTGGTCTTTTTCGACCTCAACACTACAACTCATAGTGGCGACAGTGAGTAAAATGAGCAATGAAGAGTTTGTATACCTAATGTTAAAGAGCATGTGAGTTTAGCCTTGTGTTGTGCGTTATATACAGTGCCTTGTTTGTGGATAATAAAATGAATAGTATGACAAAAGCAATTCACCTTATATGTTTATAAACATACTATGTTTAAGGGTGGGTTGATACCGTTAAATTTTGGAATCTAGTAAAAGAATTGCTCTCGTTAAAGAGCGCTTCTAGTTAAAAATTGGGATCATGGGCTTTTCTTCTATTCTCGATATTTTTTAACAAACAAATTGATGACCACAGAAATTAACTGTGCTCCATAATTAGTTTTTCGAAAAACAACGTAAACAATACCAATCAGGTTCAAATCTGAATGGTCCCTCATTGGAAATATTTTCGTTTTTCGAAAATCTCGCTGGGACTGCTGGAACTATGGTTTATAATTAAACCAAGAGGGCTGAACCGCTGCCCTTTTGGTCTGTTCTTTACAATTAAAAGCCGAAGCACCACGGCTTTGATTTGTTTAAAGTGGCAAATTACTTGGTGACGAAAATGAGCCTGTATCTATCTAACAACTCACTTTAGACCGATAAAAACGACAACACGAAGAACTGACCACTAGAACTAGCAGCCAGCGTTGTTCGATATCTTTGTTAAATAGCACTATTGTAAATTACATTTTCACTGCAGGTTCAAAAACGCCATTCACTTTTTCCATCACTAATAGCGTTGCACCATGAATGACTTGGGTTATGGCTTCATCTTCAAGACCACAGGCAGCGGTTGTGGTAAACAATAGCTGTGCTTCATCACCACCAAATGCTGGGCATGTTGCTCTGGGGGTACCAACCAATATACGCTTAAGCTCAACCCCATCAGGCGAAATACACATGACTGCCCCGCCATCCCAAAGTGATACCCAAAGATTTCCGTCAGCATCGACAATGCCGCCATCAGGTGACACCGCCGTATTTGAAAAGTCGTAAAACAGTGTGGCGTTAACGGCATCTTGTATAGGCCAGCCAGTGTTTGCATCAAGCGCTATCACATAGATTTGCTGTTTCGCTGAGTCAGTGAAATAACAACTCTGGCGAGAAAGATCAAAACACACTCCGTTGGGAATGGACAAATCAGGGATAACCTTTCGTAACTCGCCGTGGTAATAACGATAAAACGCACCCTCATCGGCTTTGGCATCAGTATTCATGGTGCCTATCCAAAAACCGCCCCATGGATCAGCGCGGCCATCATTACTGCGATTGCTTTGTAATTCATGCTCAACATGAACCACTAAAGATTTTTGCTTTGACTCGAGGTTAAATTGATACAAGCCTGTTGCTGTGGCTATTAATAAATGAAGCTCGTCAATCCATCCAATTGCGGTGACCATTTCATCAAAAGTATATTCAATTGATTCATTGTCATTTTTACCCATTAATAGATTATTAGGGAAATCGACCCAATATAAGGTACTGCGCAGCGGATGCCATAATGGGCTTTCACCCACAAAATTCACTCTGTTATCGTATTGCTGCACGGCTAATGTTTCTTTAGTCATAGTGTTTCTTCAGTCATAGTCGTAGTCATAGTCGTAGTCATAGGATTAATTACCAGTTAGTGTGTGAACCGTCACGCTTACTTAAATGCGGCGCTTCAACCTCTATTGGGGTCGACTTTCTAAATTCAGCTTCATTCACTTCAACACCTAAACCCGGTACATCAGGCACGATAAATTTATTGCCTTCTAACTTATGCTGTTGCGGAAACAGTTTGTCATCATGGGCGCCAAACGGACTAAACGGCCCTTGATGTGTTTCCATTAAGCTAAAGTTTGGTAACGCTACGGCAAAATGGTTTGTAGCGGCGGTGCATACTGGTCCCAATGGGTTGTGGGGCATGACATCGATATAATGCGCTTCTGCCCAACCTGATACTTTCACCGCTTCAGTTAAGCCGCCAATATTGCACACATCGATACGTAAATATTGTGTCAGCCCCTGTTCAATATAAGGTTTAGCTGCCCACTTTGAGCTGAACTCTTCTCCAATAGCGAACGGGATATTTGTCATCGTTCTTAAGGTTTTATAAGCCTCTGGCGACTCATTACGAATAGGCTCTTCGATAAAGTCCAGCGTATCAGGCGCTAGGCGCTGACAAAATGATGCGGTTTCAGCGACACTTAATCTATGGTGATAATCGATACCTAGGGTGATGTCAGGCCCTAAAATTTTACGTAATTCATTTAAACAGCGCGCGGTGCGAGTAATCGATTCTTGTGGCTCAAAAGTGGTTAAGTCATCAAATCGGCTTGGAATAACCCGAATGGTTGTCCAACCTAAAGCGATTAAGGCTTTTGACTCTTTAACTAAATCATCTAACTTGTCAGGATCCGCCTCTGTATAGCAACAAGCAAAACAAGGAATATTGTCACGTTGTCGACCGCCAAGCAGTTGATAAACAGGGACGTTTAATTTTTTTCCGAGAATATCGTATAAAGCGATATCGATGGCTGAAATAGCCGCGGTAATCACGCGGCCACCTTCAAAGTAATGGCTACGGTATAATTCTTGCCAAATACGGCCAATTTGTTTGGCGTCTTTACCTTTTAAAAATTGACTAAAATGTTTAATCGCCCCCATAACGGCATATTCACGATTTGAAAGGCCTGATTCACCCCAACCGATAATGCCACATTCAGTGACTACTTTAACGAGTAACTGATTGCGCGAGCCAACTCTACCTAGTATTGCTTCAACAGATTCTATCTTCATGATGTTGTTCTCTTATTATTGTTATTTTATTGACTCGCGGGTAGACGATATTTATCCATTCTATCCATATCATACTTTTCAAATTTACGTTTCAGCAACCATCTTGGACGTTCTAATGTCAGTTCCCAAGCAAACAAATCTTTATACATGGATATAACCCGCTGTGGCTGGTCGTTTGCAAGGTTTGTTTGCTCACCAATATCATTGGCTAAATTATAAAGTTCAGTGGGTCTATCTGGGTAACGGATCATTTTCCAATCGCCCTCACGGATAACCGCTCTGGTTTCTTTTTTCCAAAACATCTGCTTATGAGGACGCGCTTTGTTGTTACCCATAATATAAGGCAGTAAATCAACTCCATCAGTGTCAGTCACGGTTTCAATGCCACCAGCTGCACTGAAAAAAGTAGGCAGTAAATCTAAGGTCGATACAGGAAAATCAAATTGTTGATTGGGTTTTATTTTTGCAGGCCAACTCATGATGAACGGAACACGGATACCGCCTTCTAAAAAGTTAGATTTTGTGCCGGCTAATGGCGCATTACTCGATGCATTTTTATCTGTTGGGCCGCCATTATCATTAGTAAATACAATAATAGTATTGTCTGCTAACCCCAATGATTTGAGTTTGTCGGTCACATACCCTGTCGCTCTATCCATGGCTAACGTCATTGCAGCCAGTTCTTGTTGCTTGCCTTTAAGTTCAGGAAACTGTTTAAGATCGTCTGGTTCAGATTCTAATGGTGTATGCACAGCGTTAAAGGCTAGGTAGATAAAGAAAGGGTCTTGCTGGTTTCTATCAATGAAGTCTGCGGCCGCCTTACCTAATACGTCAGTTAGGTATTCTTCGCGCTCTTCAAAATGCCCTAAGCCTCGCTCAAGTTGTTTGTCATACATAATGTCATCAGGATTGTTAATGTTCGTAATATTTTCAGGGTACTTAAAGTAACTGCGATCACCACCTCTAAAGCCTAAAAACTCGTCAAAACCGCGGTTTAATGGATGAAAACGCTCTGCACTGCCTAAATGCCACTTACCAAAAATAGCAGTTTTATACCCTTGGTCTTTTAAATAATCAGCCATGGTTGTTTGATCAACTGGTAGACCCATTTCTGCGCCATCTAATGCTGAGTTGTCACTCATATAACCAGGTACATTAATTTCTTCATAACCAAAACGTTGTTGATACTTCCCTGTCATTAACCCCGCTCTCGAAGGGCCACAGGTTGAATCACTGACATAGCCTTGACTAAAAACAATGCCTTGCGCTGCAATACTGTCTAAATGTGGGGTCTTCATTATTTTGCTGCCTTGAAAACCAAAGTCTGCAAAACCTGCATCATCTGCAAATATTAATATGATATTTGGCTGTTGTTTTTTATCTTCAGCGCTAACTGTTTCGGCTAACGCATTGGATGGTGCAAATGCTGTTAACGACAATACGCTAGTAAGGGTAACTAGCCCTGCTAACAATTTAGTTTTCATGATCCATGCTCCTAGATTAAACCTTGCTAACCAATGTTGAGTGATCTGATTAAAATATCAGCGGCTCATTTCATTGAATTCACAATCCTCTATCACTCAGTTTATGGGTATAGAAAGAACAAGCTTGTTGTACCGATTGCCTTAACTCGTTAAATGAACGAGCAATTAACGAAGGTAATAGTGGTCAAATAACGCGTTCATTTATACAAGATAATTGAAATCATAACCAAAACATGATAACTATTCAAACATATGATGTTTATTTATCTTATTTTACATAAATTAACATTACAGATTAATAAACAAAACGATTACAGCACCTGACTATATTATCTAAAGCGCCTAAAACTGCAACAAAAGTAGTATCTTACAATCTTAAGCGCACTCATATGGTGCTTATAACAGTCAAAATTCGTCATTATTGGGTCACAAGTAATGCCATTGATTTGACTTTTGAATAGATATTTTTATTTACAAATCCGCTACAAAACATGACAATTCGCGTAATAAATAAATAAAAATCAAGATGATAGCACCGTTATAACAACAAATATTTAACATGTTGCACATTTAAACATCATATGTTTAAATACTTCATATGAACTGTATTGGGTGTTTAATATACAAATACTAACAAATACCTTTAATACATAGTGAACATTAAGTCGTGGTTTACCAAGTTCTGGTTTGTATGGGGGGGGAGAAATTCCCGCAATAAGACATAAATAATAAATACACGGAGTAAGAAAATGCCTAAATATAGTAAATTGCATAAAGCAATATTGCTGGCTGGTTGTTCTTTTGCAGCCTTCTCAAGCAACCTATATGCTGCGGAAGTTGTAGATGCGCCTAATGAAGAAGCGGTTTCAACTAAAGACATTGAAGTCATCATGGTAAGCGCGCAAAAACGTGAGCAGGCACTAAAAGATGTTCCCGTCTCTATTGAAGTTTTGGATGGTGATTTAGTCGAAAAAATGGGTGTCCAAGACGGTTTCGACCTCGTTAAATACCTACCGGGCTTTGGTATCGATGACAGTACTGAAATTAGAACAACAACATTAAAAACCCGTGGTATTGGTACTTTTACTAACTCTATCGGTTTGCAATCTTCAAACCTTGTGGTTATTGATGGTGAAGTATTACCCCGTCAATCTATGCTAAACCTTGCGGTTGCCGATGTTGAACGTGTTGAAGCGTTACGTGGTCCTCAAGGCACCTTATTTGGTCAAAACACCTCAACCGGTATGCTGCATTATGTGACCAAAAAGCCTAATTTAAATGGCGTTAGCGGTAAAGTTAGAACCGAACTCACCCAAGACAATGGTATAAATGTTAGTGGCGTAGTGAATGTGCCATTCTCTGACAATTGGGCGTTTCGAATGAACGCACAGTGGAGCGAAGTTGACGGTTGGATTGACAATACAATGCCTGGTCATGAAGATTATAAAATTGGTGAAAAAGATCAATCAGGTTTACGTGGTCAACTTCTTTATGATGATGGCGAGCAATTTAATATCTTATTCCGTGCTGAATATGCAGAAACTGACAGTAACTGTTGTTCAATGACACAGATTGGTCCGGTTAATCCAGATTACGGCCCTAAACCTATCATCAACATTAAAGATGATGGCATCATTGAAGGCACAACTTATAACCGTATCAATTCTTCAAAATCTTTTGATGATACAGGTAAACCTGTTACTGCTCGTAACCCCGAAGCAAACTATGGTTCAACTGAAAACCTCGGTTTTTCTATTGCTGCTGACTATTACCTTAATGATGACTTAACCCTTTCATATAATGGTAGCTACCGTGACTTCGACTTATATAACAGTTCAGGTTTTTTCACTTTAAACTTCCCACTAGAGCGCTCAGCATTTGGCGGTAATGAATCTGTTATCGTGAACCAACAAGAAATTCGTTTAAGCTCATTCGATAATGAAAAATTTGATTGGATTGTAGGTTTGTTTTATCACAACACTGAAGGTCAACGTTCAGAAAACCGAGATGGTTGTATCGCTGGTAACTTCGGCTTTATCAATGGCGGCGAGTTATCTGGTTGTTACGATCGCCAGTCTACAAGAAACTTCTTAAGCATGTATGAAGGACAACAGTTTGACGAAAGTATGATGGCCGACCTAAATCCAGGCCGTTTGCTTTCTGGTGGTAACTTCACCACTAACTTCGAAAACTTTGCCATTTTCGGTCAATTTGAATACCAAATAACAGATCAACTAGATGCCACTTTCGGATTCCGTGCTCTGCATGAAGAAGGTGAAGCAACGTTCGAGCGTACTGATTTGTTTGCACCATCAGATGGGATTGGTATGGATACATATGCTGATGTGTTAGCAATGTCTCAAACAGATCCTTCATTGATTAAACGTCAAACTGAAAAAACCAAGTTCTCAGATTCTGATGATGCATTTATTTACAAGGCTGTTGTGGGTTACGACTTTACCAATTCAATTCGTGCTTATGTCAATTACTCAACGGGTTATAAAGGTTCTTCGTATTTTGTTACTACAAATACTAACCCATTAGATGCTGATCAATTCCCAACAAAACCTGAGCAATCAAGTAACTTTGAAGTTGGTTTACGTACTGGCTTTTTTGATAATGACGTACTATTCAACATCACTTACTTTGATATGACAGTTGAAGATTATCAAGTACGCGCAACACGTGTGATTGATGAAGAAGAGAATATCGTTTTCGCAGGCTACGTGAATGCAAAAGAAGCACGCTCAACGGGTTTCGAAGCTGATGCGATAGTTGATATCACAGAAGATTTACGTTGGACCGCAAGTTACGCCATTTTTGATGCGCGTTACGAAGATTTCTCAGATACACCGATTAACTGTCCTGCAGGTGATGGTGGCGAATTAGCAGATCGTTGTAACACTGATCCTGTAACCGGTCGTCAAACATTTGATCAAACAGGCCTTTCTTTCCCGAATAATGCTGAGCAGCAAGTATTTAGTACATTGAAATACTCAACTGAATTCGGTAACACGGGCTGGAATGGTAACGTACAAGCAGCTTGGCGTTATAACGGTGCGCATACACAAACCATTAATGAGCTAGCACTTGATCAAAATGCTAATCCTTCTTCAAGTATTTGGGATTTATACTTTAACTTTGGCCAAGACAATTTACGTTTCAGCCTATATGTGAAGAACTTATTTGACAAGCCATATACCACACGTCAAAACACCAACCAAGAAGGTTATGGACAAGCGTTCTACCCTCGTGATTGGAACCGTTTCTACGGCGGCAGTGTTCAATACTCATTTTAATTTATCACAATGTTAATCGTCAGCTGTTGTAGCCGATTAACATTGAATACTGGGTTTATTCTGCCCCAACAGCATTAAACTCGGTTTCACTAATTAAAAAACTCCATTTCATTGACGAAATCTACAACTTGTCAATTCACTTTAGCGTCAGAGACGACTTGCTCATTACATCTCCCCTTTATGTGTAATGAGTAAGTTTCTATGAGACTCCCCTTTGAATAAGTTTCTATGAATGAGTCTCTGGCATTTTTTTTGCTTTTAGCTACTGAGTTTAGCGACAGATTTAACTACTGAATTTAAGCCATGTCGTTTCAGAGTAATCTTCACCTTTGTAACGTCTGCGGTTCCTTGAATTTTTTATAACATAATGAAGAAAACGTTCAATTTTAATCAATGCCCATTTTGAACATGGCTAAGCCTATCTAATGGATTAGATCACGGTAAACCATCTATAAATTATCATTAATTACACAAGGAAAACCTATGAAAGCTACCAGTATATTCACGATACTTGTGTCTCTAGCGATGTTGGCTTACTCCAATATCGCTTCAGCACAGTGGCACAATATCAACAGCGATGTTTTTATCCAAAAATACTCACGCCCTATTATCAACCAAGAAAACCAAACCTATTCTTTTGACGTAACGATTAGAAACCGTACCCGTGATGCCATTAATGGCAATTTCCGCCTATTGATTGATAACGCCACTGTGCCAGTGATTAATTTTGATGGCGAAACTGATAATAACGTCCCTTACTACGAAGTGACTGAACAAACGTTAGCCCCAAAGTCAAAAGTTAAGCTACGTATTAGCTTTCCATTTCAGCGCGGTTTTCCACGTTACACGCCTACACTTGAGTATGCACCAATGGGCTCGATTGCTGGAGGCTTAGGTGAAAGTGTTATCGTTGATGAGGTTAATTACTTCACTAACGAAGTCATCGACGATGAACCTGAAATGGTATACCCAGGTGGTACCACGGCTGAAATGGTTGCTCGTCTTCAACAAGCGATTAATCGCGCAACTGAAGAAGAAATGGGGGGGGTTGTGCGTATGGCGCCAGGTGAATATGTGTTAACTCAAATCAATCTTAAATCAAATGTACGCCTTGAGATTGACCCTGAGGTCACCATTAAAATGGTTGATAGAGCCTTGTTTTCTGCTGGACGTGATGCCAATAACCTGCCGCCGAAGTTATATAATATTGAAATTACTTCTACTCACCCGACTAAGAAATTTACCATCGATGTTAATAACCCAGTTATTTTCAGAAACTCGATTCCTTTTCGCGTAGGATTTGTCGAAAACTTTGCTATTTCTAACTTCCATGTTGAAGACTACTATTCAATATTCCCATCGGTGTTTATCGTTGCAGACAGCGACACGCGTAAAGTTGAGAATAATGAAACTTATAATCGTATTGCGGTTAAAGGCGTGGTTCAAAATGCCACTAATACCAAGGTCGCTACGGGTTATGCGCTGGTGCAACTGTTTAGTGGCCGCCAAGTATTACTGCGAGATTTAACCGCACAAGGCGGACTGACTATTCGTTTAGAGCCAGGTAGTGGCAAGCCAAATGATTACTTAAACCGTGCGGGTCAAAATGTCGGTTCAATTACCGATATTCGTATGATCAACATTCATAACTATGAAGGCATGGCGGCTGTTTTCTTAAAGCCACATGAAAAAATCATCGACAATATCTGGGGCACTAATATCACAGCAACAGATAGCGCCTTCGCAGTAATGGCCAATGCCAGTGATTCAGACACTTTTACTCGTGGCCACTTTAGTAACACTCGCTTTGATGGTGTCATCCGTTTAGATAGAACAAACGATGAAGCAATGGCTGATATTGGCCCGTCATCAATGTACTTTGTCACTGATTCTGAACGCGTCGGTAAAAGAAATTACGGCAGTTTTCCAGATGATCCTTCAGGGCGTCGCAAGCATACTAAACCTATGGTACCAGTATTAATCGCTTCAGCAATGAACAGCGAAGAAGTGGGTCCTTTTGAAAAAGGTCGCTACAGCTATGATGTTTCAGCAGCTGATATTCAGCCTTCTGCTGAGTTACCGTTAGAACGTCCAGAGCTAGTACTTTACCGTGAAGATGCGGTACTCGTTAACGGCCGATCAGCGCATAAATGGATTAACGAATAAACCATGATTAGCTTTATGCGGCATTAGCCTTAATATCAATGCCGTTCAGCCACGCTGAACGGCATTTTTATGAGATAATACTAACTTATAGATGAACATGATCATTATTTTATACGCTATTTTTTATGTCGCTTTGTATTATCGACTCAGGTATTTATAATCAAAGAAAATGTCGCTTTCCTATTGAATTCCCTAAAGGCACAAACATGGCTGAACTAACCCTTGATAAAACGGATATGCAAATATTGCAACGACTGCAATCAACAGGGAAATTATCAAATCAAGATTTAGCCGCACAAGTCGGTTTATCTCCATCACCTTGTTCAAGACGTGTAAAAGCGTTAGAAGATGCAGGCTTTATTAATGGTTACGCTACAGTACTTAATGCAGAAAAATTCAACTTAAACTTAACGGTTTACATTCAAGTGCGCCTAGAAAAACACAGTTCAGATATATTGGATGCTTTTGAAGCGGAAATCGCCTTATATGATGAAGTACAAGAATGTAGTCTTATCACTGGCAGTGAAGCCGATTATCATTTAAAAGTCATCGTTGAGGATATGCAACAATATAAAGTATTTCTATTAGAAAAATTAACTACCAACACACATATCGCCGGTGTTCACTCCAGTTTTGTCCTCAAAAATGTCAAAAGCAGCACTGCAATTCCACTTCCACTTCCACTT